>JAVVEP010000006.1 GCA_032250735.1 Gammaproteobacteria bacterium | reverse complement strand
TCAAAACAAGTTGGGTTTCAGGCCTTCTTTCTTACTTCTTAACGGGACAGCAGTGCTCTTCTATATTAGTTTTACACATTCAGAAAACCATTGAACGACAGGAGGTCAAAATGGTTGGCGCCCTCGGTAATAACAATAGAAATCTTCTCAAGGCAGTTCTCGCAGCCGGTTTCATCGCCCTCGCCTTTGGCTGGTCTTCGCAGACTTACGCCGTTGATATAGAGGCAACCTCTGCTGCAGGTGAGGACAAGCCCAAGGCACCCAACAATCAGGATGGTGCTACAGGCGGAAGCAGCGATCCCGCCACTGCAACCACACCGGCGGCAAGCGAGGGAGATAAGGAAAATACAGCAAAGGCCGCCAGTGGCCGCGGTGGTGAGGGTGGCCAGGGCGGTGCGCTGACTGCTGACGGTGTCGGTCGTCGAGGTGGCGATGGAGGTGGCGCAGGCCTTGCCAAGGCGACGGCTAAATCGACCCATACCTCCGGCGATGCCGAAGCCACTGCCACAGGCGGGCCTGGCGGTACGGGCGGTAAGGGTGGCGCCGGTCGCAATGCCAATGGCGGCCGTGGTGGTGATGGCGGCAAGGGTGGTGATGCCGAGGCGGCGGCAACTGCCGTGTATGCCAACAGCAAGGCCACTGGTGGTGTAGGCGGTGTTGGTGGTGATGGTGGTGGGTACATTGGCAAGGCCGAAAAAGGCAAACCTGGCGATGGCGGTGACGGTGGCAATGCCAATGCAACCACCACGGGTGCATCAAGCGCCTGGTCTACCGCCGATGGCGGCAAAGGTGGCAATGCCGGGCCTGGATCGAAGCCTGGTGGTGCTGTTGGTGGCCAGGGGGGCAATGCGACGGCAATGGCTACGGCGACGACCGCTGATCGCAGTAACGCCTCTGCTTCCGCCACTGGCGGTGATGGTGGTCTGGGCGTGTCACAGGGGAAAGCTGGCTACGCCAAGGCCGTGGCCAACTCCCAGGGCTTTGACGGCACTAGCAGCGCCTTCGCCACCAGCGGCAGCGGCTGGAGTGGGAATACCACTACCGATCCATTCGGCAAACCAATTTCCAATGCCTCTGCGCAAGCGACGACAACTGACGGCAAGTCGGCAACCGCCAATGCCGACAGTTCTCGTTTAACACTTGGCTCGGCCGGGGCCAAGGCTGATAGTTCCCGCGCCAAAGGCAATACCCAGGCAGATGCAACGGCAAGGGCTGGCAAGGAGTTTGGCCGCGCCAGGGCCGAGGCGACTGCAACGACTGGTGAAGGTACGGCTGTTGCCACTGCAATTGGCGATGTCAATGGCCGCGGTCTTGATAACGCCACGGCCAAGGCCACCGCCAATGGCACGACTGATACCGGCAAGGCGGTGGCAAAAGCCAATGCCTTCGGTAGTGAGATGAATCAGAAAGTAAAGAAGGCATCCAGTGAGGCTACCGCACCGACCAAAAGCCCGGCCACTGCATTTACGCAGGCAGGGCTTGGCGTTGCAATGAGTTCCCTGCCGCCGTTTGAAACGGCCAGTGTCGGCGGCTTTGCCGGTGGCATTGCGATGGGTGATCCATTGCTGAGTGATGTGGAGAGCGCATTGCAAGGCAGCCCAAACGCTTCGACGCTGCTGGACGAGCTGGTGCACGCCAACGGCCTGGGCATGATGAATATTGCCGATCTCTCTGGCAGTGCGGGAATGGCGACCTATTCTGTGTCGTCGGAGTTTCTTATCGATGCCTCCAAAGTCAGGCCTAGCAGTCATCTCAAGCTGGGGCTGTTTGATTTCGATTTGAACGGCATGTTCAGCGAGGTCAGTCTGGCGATCATGCTCAATGACGCCAACTCCATGCACTCTTTTTATTGGCAGGCTGAAACCGACACTCTCGATACGCTGCTCGATTATTTCAGTGACAACGTTTTGGATCTTGGCACCTTTGGTGCGCTCTCTTCGGAGGACTATCTGATCGATGCCATGTTCACACTCACCGCCACCACCACGGCTGACCCGCAGTTGGCCAATATACGGTCGGGCTATGTGCTGACGACAAGTATTCTCGAACCCGGAACGGTGTTGCTGATTGCCTTGGGGGCGTTTGGAATGCTCATGCTCCGTTACCGGGATAGGCGGCGATTAAACCGAGCGGCACCAGCGAGTTGAAAAGTCGGGATTAGCGCTTATCCAGCAGTTTGTCCTGATACTGCCGCTCGCTGACGAAGTCGATGGTCTCCCTCCGGTATTGACTCAGTTGCAGGCGCAGGTAGCGCAGGCGGCGTTCGGCCTTGTCGCGGTAAGGGGTCTTCAGCTGGGTCGCTCCTGCGCATCCCTGCGCCCGCGACACTAGTGAATCCCTTCACGTCGTGACGGATGTTGCCATTCGGCGTGAGCGACAGCCGCTTCTCTAACACCGCCGGTCGGCTGACGTACCGGCACAGCCGTTCCAGCTTGTTGCGTTCATGGGCCCTCGCTTGCGCCCCGGCGTGCAAGCTAAAGCCAGCTACCTGGCCACCCCGGCGTCGAACGGCTCGTCGCACGCCGGTACCGTTTGCAGGGAGAGCATACTTCCCATCAGGTCCACTAAGGGTACCTCCATCCACACCGTGCATGGCCTGAGATAAATCGTGGTCTGGCCCTTATTACCTGTGGCCCCTATTACCTGGTGTGGCCCCTATTACCTGGTCTGGCCCCTATTACCTGGTGGTGCACTGCAATCTGAAATAACCATATTATACTTGTGGCTATTCTCTACGTTTGCCACTTCACTTTACGTATAGCAGGCAAATTTTACGCCAAAATACCATGAACTGAATTACATATAGTTGTTTCCTATTTATAGTGATTCGGGTATCGTCCCTGCGGACAAATTAGAGTTATTCTTACAAACAGGCTTCAAAAAAAACATAACTGGGAGCAGGCTATGAATAAGGACGTGGTAGGGAAGTCAATTGCTAGCAATCGTAATTGTGTTGTTTTCAAGGGATCTGGAATTTCAACCTTTTGGCCCCGTGCCGGTGCAATCGCTGCAACTTGCGCACTGCTCATGCTCTCTGCAGGCGCCCATGCGGCGGCAATCGCCTATGATGCGGGGACGCTGAACTTCGAAAGCACTGGCCAAAGCATGTGGGGTACCGGTGCTGCGTTTAGAAAAGAAGAGTCGGTTTTTGTCGGGACGCAATGGACCAATAAAACCGCATCCTTTGGTGGCATTGCGGGCAGTGTCACCTCAACGACGGTTAACACCAATCCCCTTTGGGCAGCCTGGTGGACCTGTAAAAATACCATTGATGTGTTATGCGGAGACGAGCCAGCGAAGTGGCCTGTTACCACGACTGTAGACACCCGCACAGGCGCTGAGCTAAAAGTCACCAGTTCCGGCAAGGTCGGCCTGGAGTTTGGCTATTCCATCGATAGCGGTTCAGTGGATTCCACCGTGCAGTTTTCCGCCTTGGCCGATTTGCCGGATGCCCCGGTTGAAACCACCGATATCATTGATCTGAACGCCAACAGTCTGCTCGATAGCGGTACCATTGAAACCCAGTCGCCGAAGGTTGAGGCCTACATCAGTGCCATCATGCAGCTTTCGGGATCCGTTAATGCAAAAGCCTGCGGCATACTGCTTGGCTGTGCGGAAGGCAGCACCGCGATTCCCACGGTTGACATGGATCAACGTATTCTTTCCGTCGATCTGAATAGCCTTAAGGTGCTGGATGGGATATTGCCAGGTGACGAACCATTGGCCGAAGTACCCATACTCAATCAATCTCTCACCCTGGAAGGCGCCGCATCGCCTCTTCCGCCATACGCGGGTTTCAAGCTAACAGGCCCTGGTGGTCTGACCCTGGCAAGCACAGTACCACCTGGTCCTGCCGTCAGCGTTGATTTGGCGGAAATAGAAGTACAGATTCCAGATATTGAGACCAGTGGTACTAAGTCTGGCCCTGGTACGATCTCGTCCAGCGGTCGCGATGATTTTCTTTCCGCACAACTGGATCTTGACGGCGCCGCCACGCTCTTGGGAGGACTTCCTCCATTAGGACTGAATGCAACATTGATTGATATTCCAGGTATCAAGGTTGAAGCCAGCCTGGATCTCATTGATGCGGATGCGGGTCCTGTTTTGGGTATTACCCAGAAATTCGACCTGGTGCCTACACTTATGGTGGAACTCGCATTCAGCAATCCTCTTCAGATTGCCGGCATGCTTGATCCACAAACGAGCTGGACCGGCAAATGGTCAGATCTTCCAGATTTTTCCTTATTCGAAACCACCACCTTCTCGCCAACCTACTGGATCGATGCCATGCTCACAAACGATTTCGGCATCGATTTAGGCTTGATAGGCACGCTGGATGTGCTCAAGCTGGGGGCCACCGCATCAGTTGCCGGCGTCGAGGTACTGGGTATCGGTCCCATCAGCTTGAATGGCCTACTCGGACTCGGCAATACCTTGTTTGAGACAGACAAGCTCGACTTTTCGGTATACGACTTCTCGTTTGGCCTGGGTGGCTTCGAACGCATAGCAGGCAATGAATTCACCATCGGTGTTCGGGTTCCAGAACCCGGTACCATCGGAATGTTACTCATTGGATTGTTCGCCATGGGCTTCCTGCGTCGCCGTTACGAATCTACAGACCGTAAGGGATACGCATTTTGATACCACAGAATCTCTGTAAAAGATTCTTTGTTGTTGTCGTAACGACTCTGTTAGTAAACCCCCTGATGTCTCAGGGGGTCTTTGCCGCGGACGACAAAGGGCAATTTGCGCTTCGTGGTGCCGGGCTACTTCCCTGTGCCATTTATGTGAAAGAACGTGAGGCAAAATCAGAGGCCTATCTGATGACAGCCGGATGGATTGACGGCTTCATCACCGGTTCAAACCAGTATTCACCGGAAACCTACGATCTACTGTCGTTTGAAACCACGGAACTGCTGACGGCTATTCTCGACAAACATTGCATAGCCAATCCAAAGGACCGGGTGTTTGCCGTACTGAAAAGCCTGTTTCAGAAGTTGCACCAGGATCGTTTGCAAACGCTTTCAGAAAAGACGGAAGTGGCCGTCGGTGATCGAAAGACCTCACTTTATGTGGAAGTCCTTAAGCGCATACAAAAGACCCTTACCGCCAAAGGCCTGTACAAGGGGAAGGTCAATGGGAGTTACGATCAATCCACCATTGACGCCATGAAAGCATTCCAGCGTTCAGTGAAACTTGAGCCAACAGGATTCCCCGATCAAGTAACGCTATGGCGTTTACTGCGAAGTGACGACTAAGGAGTATTAGGTTCAAAGTGTCCCACACGGGTCCCGCGCAGGCAGAGCGCTATCTACGACAACTTGCCAACCCGGCCCCGGTGGTTGCCTCATCCGCAACAACCGGAAAAGGCATACAGGCCTGGCTTGCGTGGCTGGAACAGGAAATCGATGCCCACCGGGCAAGAATCAAAAATGGCGGCAGCACCCGCCCCGTTATTCAAGCGGATGGCATACGCTTTCATCCGATTAATACACCGTCAACCAACAACATCGGGTTCCATCAGCATCGATAATACCGAGATTGTCCCGGTCAATAATTCCCCTACGTGACTAGGCTAGGGATAGCGTCGAAAGTTGGTTTTTCTTCACCCTCATGCCAACAACAATCGTCAGACCAAACAATAACAACACATAAGTATCGGGTTCCGGTACACCAAGCGCTTCGGCAAACAAATTCGCCATCAGGGTATGGCCAGCCGTCGTGGGGTGCAGGGTATCCCAGAACAGATAGTTTTGGGGATCGGCACAAATAGTAGGGACACCACCGGCATACAGTATCAATTCATTGAAACACGCATCGCTGGCATTGGTCAGTCCGTACGCAAATGGATCCGCCGCGATATCACGAATCAACCCCGCGGTATCAGGCGTGATGATATCCAAACCCAGTGACATAAGGGCTATATCCAGGTACCCGTTATAGGCTGTGGTTACCGCACTCAACGACTCCGATAACCCAAAGGCACTCGCCCGGGGCGTCAAACCCAGATCGGGCATGTTGGGCACCAGAAAGTGTTGAGCGCCGATGGCATTCAGTGTTGCAACCGCGGTGGCAATATTGTTGACACCATTAGCAATCGCTGCTGGTATCTGCGTGGGATCCGTGATCGATATGAAATCATTGGGGCCGGCCCACACAACATAGAGGGCATTGGGATCTGCCATACCGCCGGTCGATGTCAGAAAATAATTGATCTCATCTGACAGTCCCCAGAAATCCACACCCGCTGGCCCATCGAGATCCCAGGCATTGTTATAACCCGTGCCGGCGCCAAGCCATGAATAGTTCGTCGATTGTTGGTACGGCAACCCAAGGCGTGGTGACAACTGTTCAACCCAGAGCGGCCCGTTTGACGAGCGTCCTTGGTCATAATAAGGAGCTGGCGGCAGGATACCGCCGGTGGCGGCATACATATTTCCTGTGTCTGAGAGGCTATCGCCAAACACGTAGAGATTGCTATACGGTATGGCAATGGCAGTCGCCGGCCAAATCAGGCACGCGGTTAGCAAGCCGAAAATCCATTTCGCGTTCGTCATTATTCTATCCTCGCTGAAATCACAAATGTCACGCACTTCCGATGCCCCGAATTCACAACCCCATCAAGTTCAGAAGCGAGTACGAAATAAGTGTAGATTAGATTTCGACGAGAGTTTTGTTAGAACAGGTCAGGCGTAAAAACATCTGATTTTACGAAAGGCAATCGGGAAAATCGGGTGATGAATAAAGGCGGACCGATTCCTTTTGCTGGTGATTCACTTGTCGCCGCAACCTACCTGCCCGCACTGGCAACCGTTGTCGTAAGACCGCCAACATCGCCCCGCCACATCGCCATTCATGTTTCAGTGGTTTGCACAGCGCCTGCATTAGGCGCGGGTGCCGTGGATGACGCCTGCGGGCTCGGTTGCCAGCAGGCCCGAAACCCGCCAAAATATCGGCCCCTTTGCGCGCAAGCCGTCCCACCGCAGGGTCTGGCTGCGCTCTGCCCCTGAGCTATACAATTGCTTGGCGTGGTTCGTCCTCAGCAGCCACAATCCGGCCAGCGGTCACACTGTTGCTTTACTATACAACCGGGACTCGCCGATGTAGCGATGGTGAGGGCAATTCGGCCTGGTCATCCTGCACTGGACCGGGCATAATCGCTTGGGACACGCCCACAAACAGCAAAAAACTGAAAAACGATGCCGCGATCTTCCTCCAAGCCACTGACGTTCATCGACGCCTTCGCGGGGTGTGGTGGTCTGTCCCTCGGACTGATGCAAGCGGGCTGGACCGGCCGCTTTGCGGTCGAGCGCGACAAGTTCGCCTTCGCCACTCTGAAGGCGAACTTGCTGGCAAAGAATTCGCCTCACAAGTACGTCTGGCCACGCTGGCTCCCCAAAGAGCCAATAGGCATCGTCGAACTCATCAGCCAGTACCGAGAGAAGCTCGAAGCATTCGCGGGCACCGTCGATGTGCTGGTCGGCGGGCCGCCGTGCCAGGGCTTCTCCAGCGCGGGCCGGCGACAGCATGATGATCCGCGTAATCAGCTGTTTACCTCTTATTTGAATTTGGTCGACATCATCAAGCCCAAGGCGGTCTTGATCGAGAACGTCCGGGGGTTCACTCTCGATTTCAGCGCTGACGAAGAGATCAAGAACTTTTCGCAGACGCTCAAAGCACAACTATCTGGCGCGTACACAGTCCATGAGCAGTTGCTCGACCTATCAATCTTCGGCGTACCGCAGGCGCGTACGCGCTACTTCGTTCTCGCTTTTCGCTCTGAATTGAATGTTCCTGATCCATTTGCTCATCTTCAAAGTAGCCTACCTTCTTTCTTGCGTTCGTTGCGCCTATCAGTCCCAGTCTCGTCTTCGGCAGCAATTTCAGATCTTGAGGTCAGTCGCAGCGGCACTCAACCATCCTCGGAGAGCAAGGGTTTCGAAGAGACTCGGTATGCCGGCCCTCTCACCCGCTACCAAAAGCTGATGAACTCAGGGTGTAAAGTTCCCGCTGACCTGCGTCTGGCACGTCACTCCGTGAACATTACTGATCGCTTCAAACAAATAATCGAGCTGAGCCACGCCGAAGGCCGACTTAACACCAGCATTGGCACTGAAATGCGCGCGCGTTTCGGCCTTAAGAAGATGGCACTGCGGGTACTCGATCCTGATCGCCCGTCGCCAACAATCACAAGCATGCCAGATGATCTACTGCATTATTCAGAGCCGCGTACGCTGACGGTTCGCGAGAACGCACGGCTGCAGACCTTTCCAGACTGGTACTCATTCCAGGGCAAGTACACGACCGGTGGTCACCTTCGAAAACAAGAAGTGCCTCGCTTCACGCAAGTGGCCAACGCGGTACCGCCGCTTGTGGCGCGCGCGATTGGCGAGACGTTGACAGATCTGCTCAGAAACAAGCCTACGACAGCGGGCGCGAGTGATCGCAAGGTCTGCTCACTGTTGCATGGCGTCCAGCAGGGCGCGGAAGTCCGCGCGTAGGCTTAGAATCAACTTACGAAGCTCCCGCATCTGGGCGATGTCGACAACCTTTCCGGTATCGTCAATGACGCTACTTGGCTTGCCCTGAGGAACCAAAACCGCATGCCCGAGGGTATTGCGGTCATGGACGACGCCATCGCGATACGACTGGACTGTCGTCACGCCGTCCGCATGGGCTGCGAATTCGTCCATGCCCAAGATTCTCGCCAGCATGCGCAGACGATGATCCGAGGTGAACAGCATGTGCGCCTTGAACAAGGCTTCAACGCTCGGTGTAGCATTGAGCTTCTCGCCTTGCTTGGCGATGTTCTTCACCTGTTCTTCCACGCGCCTAAGTGCTTCCTCAACGAATTTGGCCTTGCCTGCGTCATCGAGCTTGCCGTGCGCCATGGCCAAGCACGTGTTGACCATGTAGTCGATATCACTCGTGGCCCCCATGACGATCCCGCGAGTGTGATCAAGGTCGAGTACCTTCTTGATCAGCGAATCGAAGACGCCGACCACCTCGTCGACTAGATCATCTCGGTGCGCACAGTAGACGCCTTCCAGCTGCTTCTCAAAGGCTTTCTGACGCAGTTCCATAGCTGGCGTTTGCCCAGAATAGAAGACAACGTCTTTGTATGGAACGGACTCGCGGATGCGAATGATCGCGTCTTCTCCATACTCGCCCTTACCGAGATCCCAATCCACCAGGATCAGGTCAACCTCGTCTGTAAAGACGTCTTCCGAGATGGCCTCCTCCACCTGATAAATCGTGGTGCACTGGCGGGGCTTGAATTCGAACCCTTCGTCCGCCATTTGCAATTTAATTTTCTTGATCTGCGCGGCCACGCTGTCAGGCTGGTCATCTACCCATAGCACGTTGAAATCGAGTCTCACGCTTTTTTCCCCTTCGCGGCGATTTTGATGACAAAGCCCAGGCCTTTCTCCACTTGATCGTCGAGTTCGATGCTGCCCCCCATTTCACCAAGGGCTTGCCGGACATGATAGAGGCCTAAGCCCGAGCCCTGTGTGGTGGTGTACCCCATCTGAAAAATGTGTGAGCGGTTTGTGCCTGGAGTCAGGCCGCGCCCGTTGTCACTCACATGAATCGTTAGGCCACTCTTACCCTCTTGTGACAGGACGAACTTGATACGAGACGCCCTGACCTTCCTCGCATTGCTGATCAGGTTGTCAACAATGATCGACGCGTCGATTGGGTTGAAGCATAGCTTTATACCAGGGTGCGTATTCTCGGCTATGATCCGCAGCCGGGCGCTGCCCGTGGTACGAGCAATCTGTTCAATGTAGTCGTAGATGAACGCGGCGAGGTCAGTCTCAATCTTTTCTGAGTCGAGTTTAAAGTTAGCCTTCGCCGCGAACTTCGTCACCGACATGACCTTCCTGTTGAGAAAGGCCATCTGCTCCAGCGTCTTGAGAACGGTACCGCGCGGTATCGATGTCTTGCCGGCGGTTTCGGTCAGGAAGTTCTCGATCTGCTGGGCAATGTCCACAGCATAGATCGTCACCTGATGATGCAGGTTTAGGATAGTGGCGGTGTCCACGTTAACGAAGGATTCCAGGAAGTGCGCACGGCGCCGCTCCGTTTCCACCTCTATTTCTGCCGTAGCAGCGCGGCGGTTTGCAGTTTCTGCCAGCGCCAGCGCCTTGTCGGCAACGCGGCGCGCATCGGCCTCAGACTTCTTTAGATCGTCGAATCGGCGTTCTGCCTCGTCGAGACGCGCTAGCATTTTCGAGTCGCTCGCTTTCTCGGCGATTGCCCGCAGACTGACCAGCGATGTCTCGAAATCACTGGAGCGCTCGTTGATCAAGTCGACGAGCCGCTTGCTGTACTCGATCAGACGCACCTTTTCGTTGTCAACGAGATTGGCAACCGCTGCCGACACACGCGCGCGCCCTGGGTCCGTCATCAAACGAGACAGATCATCTGTCTTCCCGTCTGCCTCGTCCTTCCAAGACACCGGGACAACGTACTTCTCCAGGCGCTTCAAACAGTGATCCATGACCGCTTTGCGCAGCTGACTGGAAGCGGGAGTTTCGATCAGCCCCTGGTTGCGGCTTGAGGCTTCCTGGAAATCTTCGTCCGTTCCCGACACGTCGACGCGACCGATGATTTCTCGCGTTCCTAGAAAGCGCGCGTAACCCTGCTGCTTACGGCGACCAAACCCAAACCAGTCATCACCGTCTTCGCCGATTGGGTAGACGCGGAAGTTATTCCTGAAGAGGAAAACCGATCCGAACTGTGTGGAAGGCAAGCCAACTCGTCGAGCGAATGTAATCTTCGCTGACTGGTTGAGGTAATAGATCTCGCATCTAAACCCCGCATCCTTAAGATCGTGATACGGATTCGGTTCGGCGATTCGATAGATCACCTCTCCACGGTCCGTGAGCGTTGTGAGCAGTTCCTCACCGTCGATGATAACCCGAATGAATGTTGTCTTATCTTGCAGCGTAGAGAAGATGAAATTGCCGATCTGGCCGTTGACTAGATCCTTGGGAAGCGGCTTCTCCTTTTTCTTGGCATGGAGTGCAATTAGCCGTTTGTCCTCTACTACCTCGGCCGGTGCGGTGATGTGAATACCAAAGCCGTCAGTCTCTTCTCCGAAAGGATTGATTAGCTTCGCCAGCGAGGCCTTCAGATCAAGAATGCGCTGTCGCGGCCACGGACGCCTCAGCCGTTTAATGGTTACTACGGTTCCATGCTTGAGTTTCGATTCGAACCTGCGCAACTCGCGCGGCAGCTGGAACGCGTCCTGTTTGGCATAGCGGACGGGAACCTTCTCAAAATGCTCCTTGGCGTCCTTTTCGAACAGCTCCCAATCGACGGTCAGCTGATGGACCGCCTTAGCACGGCCACGAGGGCGGCTTTGTATGACAACCTCCTCACCCAGTCGATCAGACGAAAAGCGTCCGATTCCCTTGCTCCCGGCGTAGTGCCTACGCTCCGCGGCGATGTTGCGAAAGTCGTCCGCAGAGCGGTCGGTGCGCTTGGACGAATAGGCAACGAACAGCCACTTATCCGTGAGGTCTTCGTAGGACATGCCGGAGCCATTATCCGCAATGACGACCACGCCGACGCCGAAGTACAACTGCACGCTGTCAGCGCCGGCGTCGAAGGAGTTCTTGACGAGTTCGAAGATCGCAACCTCGTCATCCGTGATAAGTTCGCGGCCCAGCACGCGCTTAAGGCCCGTGCTGACGTCGAAGTGTAGACTGTCCTTTGTTGCCAAACTCAACTCCCTCTTTCAACCTTTCCCAACGGATAAATGGGAGATAAATGGGACGCTTCCCTTGATTGCTTTAAAGAACTCCTTATCCGGCCAGCACATCCGTGATTTTTATTCATCTGCATCACCCTCCGCCAAGCCATCAAATGCCACGGCGCCACGATGATTTTCCTCTTCTTCTTTAATCTTCACCACGTTGGAGTCAACGTTTCGCATTATGTCTTCAAACGCTTCCCGCAACCAAGTTTCTGCTCTTGCCAGTTCCTGCTCCGCCATTTCAGTGACTCTGGCGAAATCAGCCGATAGCGACTTGCAATCTGTAATGAAATGTCGCCAGTGGATTTGTTTCAGGGTATTTTCGTTAGCGAAGAAGTATAGGAAGAATAAACGTCCTTTTTGCCCAGGTCCAACGATAGTTAGTCGTCATTGACCCGCCACGCAGCCGTTCAATCTTCCAAAATCCGGCCTGAATTCCACTCTTACGCTGAAATTCCACACAAATGTTCAGGGTCCGAATATTCAGGGCAGGGTCTGTTCAGAGTCAAGTCTTGATATAACGGTATATCGCGCCTCCTTGAGAAACTGTTCAGTGCCCTCCGTTCACCCTGTTGGTGTGGATTATATTCAGTCGATTACGACTGTTTTTCTGACCACTGCCCAGGCGCCGCTCCGAGCTCTGCCACCTCGTTGGAAACAAGCCAAAGGGACAAGTATCCTCTCTACCCTTTATCTCTACCGTGCTGGGGAAGCTTACACCTCTCTATATGTTTTTGCTGATTCCGCGTGGACGCAAAAAAAACACCCTCTCTACCTGGCTTTTCCTGTTGCCGTAAGACCGCCTACATCGCCCCGCCACATCGCCGTTCGCGTTTCAGTGGTTTGCACAGCGCCTGCGGGCTCGGTTGCCAGCAGGCCCGAAACCCGCCAAAATATCGGCCCCTTTGCTTGTGCGCGAGCTGCCCCATCGCAGGGCCTGGCTGCGGCGGGCACAACCATAACTACATCGAAAAAGGTAAACCCATGACCCGTTCCCACGACCTCTTCATTGCCGCCCAGACCCACATCCCCGGTGGCGTCAATTCGCCGGTGCGCGCCTTCCGTGGGGTGGGCGGTGACCCGGTGTTTTTCAAGTCCAGCAAAGGGGCCTATATCACCGACGAGGACGGCAAAAGCTACGTGGATTACGTCGGTTCCTGGGGGCCGATGATTGTCGGTCACTCGCACCCCGAGGTGATCAAGGCGGTACAGGACGTGGTGGCCAACGGTCTGGGCTTCGGCGCACCCACCGCCATCGAAACGGTAATGGCCGACAAGGTCTGCGAGCTGGTGCCGTCGTGTGAGATGGTGCGCATGGTCAGTTCCGGCACCGAGGCCACCATGAGCGCGATTCGTCTGGCCCGCGGTTACACCGGCCGCGACAAGATTGTGAAATTCGAGGGCTGCTACCACGGCCACGCCGACTCGCTGCTAGTGAAGGCCGGTTCCGGCGCCCTGACCCTGGGCGTGCCGACCTCGCCGGGCGTGCCCGCCGCGTTGGCCGCGCTGACCATCACCCTCACCTACAACGATATCGACTCGGTAAAACAGGCCTTCGCCGAGATCGGCAAGGACGTGGCCTGCATCATCGTCGAGCCGGTGGCCGGCAACATGAACTGCATCCCGCCGGTACCCGGCTTCCTCGAAGGCCTGCGCGAGATCTGCGACGAATACGGCTCCGTGCTGATCCTCGACGAGGTGATGACCGGCTTCCGCGTCGCCCTCGGCGGCGCCCAGCAACACTACGGCATCACCCCCGACCTCACCACCCTGGGCAAGGTCATCGGCGGCGGCCTGCCGGTGGGCGCCTTCGGCGGCAAACGCGAGATCATGGAATACATCGCGCCGCTGGGCCCGGTGTACCAGGCCGGCACTTTGTCGGGCAATCCGGTGTCCATGGCCGCCGGTCTCAAGACCCTGGAACTGGTCTCCGCGCCGGGCTTCCATGACGGCCTCAGCGCTGCGGCCACACAGCTTTGCGAAGGCCTGAAGACCCGCGCCAGGGCGGCCGGCATTCCACTGACCACCAACCAGATGGGCGGCATGTTCGGTTTCTTCTTCACCGAGGAAGAACATGTTACCAACTTCGCCCAGGTCTCGGCCTGCGATATCGAGCGCTTCCAGAAATTCTTCCACCTGATGCTGGACGAAGGGGTGTACCTGGCGCCCTCGGCCTACGAGACCGGTTTTGTCTCCGCGGCCCATGGCGAGGCCGAAATTGCCGCCACCCTGGACGCCGCGGAAAAAGTCTTCGCCCAATTGTAATGACCCGGAGACAAAAAATGACGCGGACACGGATGTCCCTGCGGCCGTGTAGGGTGTACCCTCCAGGGCATAAAGGCACCGCCCACCAGTTCACTGCGCTTAAGTATTTTTGGTGGGCGGTGCCCACCCTACTATTCTCGATTGCCAGCCATTCCGTGGCCGCCGCGCCCATCCCGGTGCATGTCCAGCCGTTTGCCGAACTGGCCATCTATCCCCCACTCAGTGCCCCGGCCACGGTGGTGAGCGACAACCACAGCCGCCTTAGCGCCGAGCTCCAGGCCCGGATTGTGGACATCCCCGTGCAGGTGGGCGACCGCGTCGAAAAGGGCGCGTTGCTGGTGCGCCTCGATGGCCGGGATTTTGAGCTGATACAGCAACAGGAGGCGGCGGCGCTGGCGGCGGTCGAGGCCAGGCTGGGGCTGGCGGACTACGAACTGCAGCGGGCCCGCGCCCTGTCCGAGCAACAGGCGGTCTCCGAACAGCTGCTCAAGCAGCGCGAGGCCGAGCGCGACGCCCTGCTGGCCGAACGGCAGGGGCGACAGGCCGCCGTCGCCCAGGCCCGCCAACAACTGGACAAGACCGAGATCCGTGCGCCCTTCGCGGCGCTGATCATGGAGCGCATCGCCCAGCTCGGTGAACTGGCCCATCCGGGCACCGCGTTGCTGCGCATCATGGACACCCAAAACCTGGAACTGGCCGCCCGCCTGTCGCCTGCCCAGACCGCTGACCTTGCTTATAATGAACCGCGAGAGGAACAGCGCCATCGCGCGCCGGTGTTTGTGAGCGCAGGGCAGCGCTACCCGGTCAGCCTGCGCCGCATTGTCCCGGCGCTCGATACCCAGGCCCGCACCCAGGAGGCCCGCCTGCGCTTCACCGCGCAACCACCCCTACCCGGCGCCGCCGGCAGGCTGGTGTGGTCACCGATCCAGGCCCACCTGCCGGCCGAGCTGATCAGCCAGCGTCAGGGCAGGCTGGGGGTGTTGGTGCAGGCCGGCGACACGGCCCGCTTCGTGCCTATTGAGGGGGCCGAGATCGGCCGCCCGGCGGTGGCGGGACTGGAGCCGGAGACGGCCGTCATCACCGAGGGCCGTTATCGCCTGAATGACGGCGATGCGATCTCGGTGCTCGACACCGGCAGCGCGGTACTGCCCTGAACCGGCGGCGCCGGTTACTATTGATCGCGGCTGCAACCCCCTCAGGCGCAGCGCGCCACCATCAGGTCGAAGTCATCGTTCATGTCCATCATGTCTTCCTTGCGGATCTGCAGGCGGTACCAGTCACGACACACCTGCTGGGCGGCCTCGACGCTGTCAAAGGTCCACAGCACGGCGCCGTTATCCGCCATCAGGGTCGCCGTTTTGTTGGGCCATTCTCGAATAAAAAAGGTCATTGCATTTCTCCTCTTGCCTGTTGATTACCAAACACCGGCCTACCTACCGTGGTGTGCATCACGCGGTTTCCCTGCCACTTCACCAGCGGTTACACGGGCAATGTTGCCGAGAATGTGTGTATGCTTGATGACGGCACTGTGAAGCTTTTGTGAAAAACCAGCCGTTAACCATCATCAGGGCGTGGGGAGTGTGCGATGTGGCTTAAGGCCTTGCTGAGTAACCATGTGTTGGCCAACACCAGCTTCGCGGTGGTGTTGCTGGTCGGCAGCCTGAGTTATCTGCAACTGCCGCGGGCCCAGGACCCTGACGTCAATTTCAACTGGATCAGCATCGTCACCGCGCTGCCGGGCGCCGCCGCAGGCGATGTGGAAAAGCTGGTCACCGATCCGCTGGAAGAGGCCATCCAGAAAGTGCAGGACATCAAGTTTGTCTCCAGCACCAGTCGCGAGGGTATCTCCGACATCCTGGTGCGCTTTGAAGATATCGATGAGCGCCGCTTCGACAAGCGCATCAACGACCTGCGCCGCGAGATCCAGAACCGCGCCAATGCGGAGCTGCCGGCCGAGGCCGTGGATCCGGTGATCCTGGAGATCACCACCTCCAATAATTTTCCCACCGCCACCCTGATCCTCACCGGCGAGGCCAATGACGAGGTGCTGCGCAAGGCGGCGCTGAACGTGCGCAAGGACCTGGAACGCATCAAGGGGGTGAACAGCGTGATCGAGGCCGGTTTTGCCGAGCCGGAATTACAGGTCAGCTTCGATCCCGTCCTGCTGCGCAACAAGGGCGTTACTCCCGCCCAGCTTGCCGATACCGTGCGCAGCTATTTTCGGGACGTGGTCGCCGGCGACCTGCACCTGGGCCAACAATCCTGGTTAGTGCGGGTGATCGGCACCGATGCCGACCCAGGCTACCTGGCCGGCCTGCCGATCATCGGCGTGCCGCAGCAGATCACCATCGGCGAACTCGCCCAGGTCAGCTGGGGGCACGACCGATTCACCAAGCTATCGCGCTTCAATGGCCGGCCCGGGGTCACGCTTGCCGTCACCAAGCAGGCCACCAGCAATATTCTCGATCTGGTTGAGCGCATCAACCACTACCAGCAACAGAAAAACCCTGTGCTGGCGCAGTCCGGCCTACAGCTCACCCTGCTCGACGACCAGACCGAAAGCACCCGCGAGGCGATCGATATCATGCAGGGCAATGCCCTGCTCGGCCTGCTGCTGGTGATGCTGATCACCTGGATATTTCTCGGTGCGCACATCGCCTTTTTTATCGGCATCGGCATCCCCTTCACCCTCGCCGGCACCTTCTGGTTGCTCAGCGCGACGGGCCAGACCCTGAATCAGAATATCCTGCTGGGGGTGGTCATCGTGCTCGGCATGCTGGTGGATGACGCGGTGGTGGTGGTGGAGGCCATCTACTACCGCCTGCAGCGTGGCGCGCAGACCCTGCAGGCCGCGCTGGATGCCCTGGCCGAGGTCTTCACCCCGGTGACCGCCTCGGTCACCACCACCATGGCGGCCTTTTTGCCGTTGATGCTGATGCCCGGCATTGTTGGCAAGTTCATGTTCGTGGTGCCGTTTGTGGTCTCCGTGGCGCTGGCCATCAGCCTGCTGGAGGCCTTCTGGATGCTGCCCGTGCACCTCTCCATGAGCAGGCTGGACCTGTCATCACCGGGTAGGCTGCAACGTCAGCGCAGCCGCTTCAACCACTGGCTGCGCCTGAAATACAGCCGGCTGCTGGTCCGGGTGTTGCGCCGGCCGAAGCGTTCGCTGGCGCTGGTGCTGGTACTGTTTCTCGCGGCCCTGGGCGCCATCGGCAGCGGCATGGTGCGGCTGGAATTTTTTGCCTTCGACCCGATGCGCGCCTTTTACATCAATGTCGAGATGCCGCCAGGCAGCACCCTGCAACAGACCATGGATACCGTGGAGGCCATCGCCAACAAGGCGCGCCGGCACCTGCGCGACGACGAGACCCGCGCCGTCAGCGCCACCGCCGGGCAGATGTTCACCGAGACCGCGCCGTTTTTTGGCGACAACTATGGCCAGGTCTTCATCAGCCTGAATCCCAAACGCGGCGACATGCGCGAGGTAGGCGAGGTCATCGACGCCATGCGCGCCGAGGTGATGGACACCGCGGCCCCGCGCCTCATCACCCTGTTCAAGCTCGCCAAGGGGCCGCCCGTCACCAAACCCATCAGCATCAAGATACGCGGTGACAACTTTGCCGAACTGCGGGCGGCAACCGATGCCCTGCGCGAGATCATGCGCGGCATGCCAGCGGTGCGGGATATCGCCGACAACGACAGCCCGGGCAAGCATGAGCTCAAACTGCAACTGGATACCGACGCGGTACACCGTAGCGGCCTGGCCCCCGCCGCCGTGGCCAACACCGTGCGCCTGCTGTTTGACGGTGATGTGGTGGCCTCGATGCAATACGAATCGGAACGGGTGGAGGTGCGGGTGCAGGCCCAGCGCAGCAGCCTGCAGAGCATCGATCAATTGCTGGCAACGCCGCTGGCCCTGCCGCAGGGCGGCGAGATACCGCTGGGCGAGCTGGTGTCGGCGGAGACCGGCCTCACCCGCAGCAATATCCGCCACCACAATTTCCGCCGCGCCATCAGCCTGGAGGCCGATCTCGATAAATCACAGATGGATACCCTGGAGGCCAACCGGCTCATCCTGCAGGACTGGGAGAAGATTCGTCACCAGCACCCCCGCGTCGACCTGGACTATTCCGGCGAGCTGGAAGACATCCAGGAGAGCCTGGATTCCATGCTGGTGTTATTCCTGTTCGGGATCGGACTGATCTATCTGATCATCGGCACCCAGTTCAAAAGCTACTGGCAGCCGCTGATGATACTAGCCACCGTGCCGCTGGCCTTCACCGGCGTCACCTTCGGCCTGATCGCCACCGGCAATCCGTTGAGCATGTTCACCCTGTACGGCGTGGTGGCCCTGGTCGGCATCGCGGTGAACGCCGCCATCGTCATGATCGACGCCGCCAACCGGCGGCTGAATGCCGGCATGAGCGTGTTGCATGCAACGATTTATGCCGCACGCCGTCGCGTGGTACCCATCATCATCACCTCGCTGACCACCATCGCCGGCCTGTTCTCACTGGCCGCCGGCCTGGCCGGCGAATCCCTGATCTGGGGACCGGTGGCCTCGGCCATCGTCTGGGGCCTGGCATTCTCCACCGTATTGACACTTTTTGTTATACCTTTGCTGTATCGCGCCTTTATGCGGCTCCCTGTGTCACATAGAATGACGGAATAAAACAATAAAGAAGGATGATCATGCGCAATGTCATGCGGGCAAGGATCACGCCCCAGTTACTCCGCCTTATTCTCGGCACAATGTTAATTGCTTGCTGCGGCCAGCTGCATGCGGCCCTGACCCAGGATCCCAGCCTGCACTGGCGGACACTGTACACCGAACACTTCGAGATCCACTTTCACGACGCTGAGGCGGCGCTGGCACAGCAGGTTGGGGCCATCGCCGAACAGGTGCATACCAGGCTCAGCAGGAAGTACAACTGGCTCCCGCAACAGCGCACCCAGGTGCTGCTCACCGATCGTTTTGATTATGCCAATGGCTCGGCCACGCCACTGCCGCGCAACCTGATGCAGCTGCTGGTCAGCGCGCCCGTCGGCAACGGCATGATCACCGATCATGACCACTGGCTGGAGCTGCTCATCACTCACGAGTACACCCACGTGCTGCACCTGGACAAGGCCAGCGGCACGCCGGCGCAATTGCGCAGACTGTTCGGGCGCAACCTGTTCCTGTTTCCCAACCTGTTGCAGCCGCCGTGGCTGATTGAAGGCCTGGCGACCTACGAAGAGACCGACATAACCCGCGGCATCGGCCGCGGCCAGAGCAGCCAGTTCCGGGGCATGATGCGGCAGGAGGTAGTCGCCGGCATCAAGCCCTTGCAGCAGGTCAATCAGCCGCTGGTGAGCTGGCCGCTGAACACTACGCGCTATCTCTACGGGGTGTATTTTTATCAGTTTCTGGCCGAGCGTGCGGTGACGGACAGTGGCACGCCGGGCAGTGGCACAGCAAAGATCACCGAGCTGATCGAGCAGTACAGCAATAACCTGCTGCCCTTTGCGCTCAACAGCAACAGCCGCAGGGTCTATGGCAAGGACATGGCCGCGCTGTGGGAGGAGTTTCGCGCCCACCTGCGCACCGCGTTTTCGGCCGAGATCCAGCACATCCGCCAGGCCGGCGAGGTCAGCGGCATGGCCCTGACCGACACCGGCTATTTCACCACCAACCCCAGAATCTCCGCCCAGGGCGACATCTATTATCTGCAAAACGATCTGCAATCGGAGCCCCGGCTGATGCTGCTGCGCAACGGCGAGCGCAAACCAGAAATAGTCAGCGATGTGCGCGGCAGCAGTTTTGACCTGCATCCCACGGCCGGCATTGTCGCCGCCGAGGTCGACCTGGTCGACAACACCAACGCCTTCTCCGACCTGTACCACATTGATCCCGCCAGCGGGAAAAAAACCGCCCTGACCCGTGGTCAGCGTTACCTGCATGCCGTCTGGAGTCCTGACGGGCAGGAGATTATCGCGGTACATAACCAACTGGGTCAGCACGCCCTGCACCGACTGGATGCCCGCGGCAATAAACTCGACAGCCTGTGGCAGGGCGTGGATGACACGGTGATCAGCGCGATGGACTGGTCCGCCGATAGCAACAGCCTGGTGATGTCGGTCTGGCGGCCCGACAGCCTGTGGAATCTCGAACGCTTCGATATCCGCAGCCACCAGTGGACGCAGCTGACCCATGACACCGCGATCGAGACCAGCCCGCGCTTTGCCAGCGACGGACAGACGATTGTGTTCAGCGCCGATTATGATGGCGTGTTTAACATCTACCAGCTGCAGGCGGGCAGCCACCAGCCGCAAAGACTGACCAACGTGATCGGCGAGGCGACCTCGCCCGTCCTGTACCACACTCCCGCCGGCAAGCGGCTGGTTTACGTGGGTCTGGGCAACAGTGGCTACGACCTGTTTCAGCTAAGCGATATCGCGCCCGTGAACCTGGATGCCGCCAGGGATATCACTCCCCTGCCGACCACCACCGGCACCCGCGCGCAGCAATTTGCCGCCCTGCAAGACACACGTAGCGAGCCTTACAACGCACTGGGTCGCATCACGCCGACCTCCTGGTTTCCCTACTTACAGTTTGACGAGGTGCGCAGCGAAATAGGCCTTACCACCTTTGGCGCGGACCCCTTGCGTCGGCATCAGTACAACCTGCTGCTGGGTTATGACACGGATCATCAGTGGCTGGTGGGACGACTGAACTATCTCTATGATCGCTGGGACCCAAGTATCAAGTTCTCGTTAGACCGACAGGTGCTGGCGTATCTGGATAGTGCTGACGAGGTGGAACGCTATCGCAACTCGGACATCGTTTCCGCCGAGGCCATCTGGCCCCTGTTTCGCTACCGGCAACAATGGCTGCTGCACGCCGGCATGGTGAGCGAAACGGAGGCGGACAAGAAGATCGTCTCGGGCCTTGGTCCGGCCCCGACCTTTTACGACCGTCTGCTGGGGCTTGCCGTCAGCTTCAACTCCAGCCGCAACTACCCGCGTTCCATCAGCCCCAGTTACGGACGCCAGCTGCGACTGGTCGCGGAAGACAATGAGATCCTGGACAGCGATTACAGCGGCCAGGTCTACAGCCTCGACTGGCGGGAGTTCATCGACCTGCCGGGCCAGCACGTGTTCGCCGCCCGCGCGATGTTCGGCTGGGGCACCGAGCAGCCCCGCGCCTTTCGGCTCGGCGGCACCCTGGAGACCAGCGTCGCACCGGCCCCTCAGGCAACGGCCGGCACCCCCACCCGCAGCCTCTTCGGTCACCGCCGTTATCCGCTGCACGGCTATGCGGAGGGGCGCGCCGATCTGCGCGGCCGGCGCATGGCACTGCTCGAGACCGAATGGCGTTTCCCCATCGCCCTGGTGGAACGGGGCCTGATGGCACCCCCCATCGGCCTGCATCAGCTGCACGGCAAACTGCTCTATAACTGGGGTGAGGGCTGGAATCAGGCCGATGGCATCCCCCGCCTACGACGGGGTGCGGGCATCGAATTGACCGCCGAGCTGGTACTCGGCTACTGGCTGGCAATGGATCTGCGCATGGGTTTCACCAGGGGTTTTGACCTCGGCGGAGAAGATCAGGCCTACCTTGAGGCGTATGTTCCTTTCTTCTAGGAAACTGCGAATCAACGCCCAGCGCGCACCAGCCCACCCAGCCCGGCATCTTCCAGCGCGGTATTGAGAAAATTACGCACGGAATGGGCGGACTCAAAGGTCAGCGCCTCGGTTAACAGCATGCGCGCCTTGCGCCGGGTGAAGGTGCGGATCACCCATTTCACCCGTAGCAGGTTGGGCGCGCTCATGCTCAGACAATCCACCCCCATGCCCAACAACAGAATCGCGGCGGCAGGATCACCGGCCATTTCGCCGCACACGCTGACCGGGGTCTTTTCCGCCTTGGCGCCTTCCAGTACCTGTTGCAGGGCGCGCAGCACGGCGGGGTGCAGGGAATCGTACAAACCGGCGACGCGGGAGTTGTTGCGATCGACCGCCAGCAGATACTGGGTCAGGTCGTTGGTTCCCACGGACAGAAAATTCACGCGCTTGGCCAGCTCGCGCACCTGATACACCGCCGAGGGCACTTCGATCATCACCCCGACACGCGGCATGTTGATGCTGACACCGGAATCGATCAGCTCATGATGGGCGCGCCGCAACAGGCGCAGGGCATCGTCCACCTCGCTGACACTGCTGATCATCGGCAACAACAGATTCATGTTATTGAATCCCGCACTGGCGCGCAGCATGGCGCGCAATTGCACCAGAAAGATCTCCGGGTGATCCAGGCTGATGCGAATGCCACGCCAGCCCAGAAAGGGGTTGTCTTCCTCAATGGGGAAATAGGGCAGGGACTTGTCGCCGCCCACATCCAGGGTGCGCAAGGTCACCGGCGCGGGAGAAAAGGATTTCAACACCTGTCGATAGATATGATATTGCTCGTCTTCGCCCGGAAAACGGTCACGCACCATAAACGGAAATTCGGTACGGTACAGGCCGATACCTTCCGCGCCACTCTTTCTGGCCGGGGTCACATCCGCCAGCAGACCGCTGTTGACGTACAGCGGGATACCCACATTGTCGGGGGTGATCGCCGGCTTGTCGCGCAATTCACGCAGCTCTTTGGAAAGCTCCGCCTCTTCACGCAACAGGTGTTTGAATTCTTCACGAATGGCGTTTGATGGATTGACGTACACGCGGCCAGCGTAACCATCAACGATGACGCTGCGGCCATCCATTCGATTGACCGGCAGGTCATCGACACCCATCACCGCGGACACGCCCATGGCGCGCGCCAGTATCGCCACGTGCGAGGTTTGTGAACCACGCTTCGAGACCACGCCCGCCAGGCGTTTGATCGGCACCTCAGCCAGCATGGAGGCGGTGATTTCATCCCCCACCAGCACGGTGCGGATGGGAAATCTCTTCGGCTTCTGTGGCTCCCTGGCGCGCAGCTTTTCCAGGATGCGCCGGCCCAGATCCCTCACATCATCCGCACGCTCCCGCAGATACTCGTCTTCCATCGCATCAAAGGCCTGAATGTGCTCAACGATGGTCTCGCGCAGGGCGCCGGAGGCCCAGTTGCCATTCTTGATACGCCGCACCACCTCACCGGTGATGGCCTCGCCTTCCAGCATCAGCAGATAGGCGTCGAACAAGGCCCGATCCTCTGCCGGCAACACCTCCTGCATGCGCTCTAACATGGACTGGATATCCTTGCGCACCTCGGCCACCGCGGTCTTGAAACGCCGGATCTCCTGCTTCACATCACCGGCCGGGCGATCCGGAATAAAGTCCAGATTGACCAGGGCATAATTCACTACCGCGGTGCCGATCGCCACGCCGGGCGCGCCCGACTGCCCGGTCAGGGGCGCAAGCTCACGTGTCCCGCTGTTCAGGCCGTTAATCCCGCCACTGACCGCCGCATGCGCAATCGCCCCCGCCAGCTGTGCCGCGATGGTGACCAGAAAGCTGATCTTGTCTTCACTGAAATGCAGCCGTGAATGGCGCTGCACCACCAGTACGCCCTGCAGTTCCCGGTGATGGATGATCGGCACCCCCAGAAAGGCGTGATACCGGTCTTCTCCGGATTCGGGGAAATACTGGTAGCGGGGGTGGCTCGGGGCATCGGCCAGATTGACGGGCTCTTCGCGCTCGCCCACCAGGCCGACCAGGCCCTGGTTATGTTTCATGCGCACCATGCCCACGGCCTCTGCGTTCAGTCCATCGGTCGCCATCAGCACATTTTCATGGTGGGCCTTGTCCAGCAGATAGACGGAGCACACATCCACTTTCATGGCCTTTTTCACGCGCAGCACAATCACCTCCAGGGCCTGATCCAGATCCCTGGCTGCGGTGACTTCCTGAATGATGCGTCGTAGCGTATTGAGCATGGACGGCCTCGTGATGCGTGTTGAATCCGGGATAATGAATCCGGGGTGGTGATTACCGATCTACGCGAGTCTGCGCCCGCTCATGGTGTGCTAACGCTGTGGATCAGGATGCGCGGCTGAGCATGGTCTTCAACAAGGGCTCCAGCTCTTGCAGCGCGCTGCGATAGACCTCGCGCTTGAAGGACACTACTTCTTCCATGGGATGCCAGTAATCGACCCAGCGCCAGTCATCAAATTCTGGTTGGGCGCCGACATCCAGGCGCACGTCCTCGTCCCTGGCCGTGAGTCGCAGCAGGTACCACATCTGTTTCTGGCCGATACACAACGGCATGGAGCCGTGGCGCAAAAAGCGTTTCGGCAGCTCGTAGCGCAGCCAGTTGCGGGTGGAGCCCAGCAGCTCGACCTGGCTCGAGGTGAGACCGATCTCCTCCTGCAACTCCCGAAACAGGGCCTCCTTGCGAGTCTCATAGGGTTTGATGCCACCCTGGGGAAACTGCCAGGCATCCTGACCAATGCGTCGCGCCCACAGCAGACGCCCCTGCGCATTGCACAGGATCATGCCCACATTGGCCCGGTAACCCTCAGAATCAATCATCGTTCAATCAAAGACTTATGTTAAAAATTAGCTTTGATTGTTCCACATCCCCCGCCAACCACGCAAGCCGTATGCGTTTCCCGCACGGGCCGGCATTCGCTATGATGGCGCTCGTTTACTCAACACCGCCATTACCATCAAGAGATGCAGATCATGAGCCTGGCTATTTTTGACCTCGATAACACCCTGCTGGGCGATGACAGCGATTTCCTGTGGGGCCAGTTTCTGGTGCAGCAGGGCCTGGTCGACAGCGAGGTCTACGCCCGTGAAAACCAGCGTTTTTACAACGACTACAAATCCGGCCGTCTCGACATCTTCGAGTTTCTGGCCTTCAGTCTGAAACCGCTCAGCGAGCACAGCCGCGACACCCTCGACGCCCTGCACCAGCAATTCATGCAGGAGATCATCACCCCGGTGATGCTACCCGCCGCCCAACTGCTGCTGGAAAAACACCGCGCCCAGGGCGACACCCTGCTGATCATCACCGCCACCAACAGCTTCATCACGGCCCCCATCGCTGCGGCCCTGGGGGTGGAACACCTCATCGCCACTACCCCGGAGGAGATCGACGGGCGCTACACCGGGCAGGTCGCGGGCACGCCCTGCTTTCAGTCCGGCAAGGTCGAGCGGCTCACACACTGGCTTACCGGGCATCAGGAAAATCTGGCCCACAGCTGGTTCTATAGCGACTCCCACAACGACCTGCCGCTATTGGAGCTGGTCACCCACCCGGTGGCAGTAGACCCCGACACCACCCTGGCCGATCACGCCCGCAGCAAGGGCTGGCCGATCATCAGCCTGCGCGGCGCAATCCCTGCGCCCGCTGATGCCTGAACGGGCCGTGGCCCGCCGATGAGCCCCCGCCTCCCCCTGCCGCTGCTGCTCATCATCGCCCCGCTGAGCCTGTTGCTGGCACTGGCGGTGGGCAGTGTGCCCCTCTCGGTTGATGTGTTGTGGGGCGTATTGTGGGATGTGCTATGGGGGGTGCTGAGCGGGGCGGCGGGCCCTGACAACACGGACCTGCCCCGCACCCTGATCATGGAGCTACGCCTGCCCCGCGCCCTGTCCGCCTTCGCCGCCGGCGGCCTGCTCGCCCTGGCCGGGGCGCTGATGCAGGTGCTGCTGCGCAACCCCCTGGCCGATCCCTACATCCTCGGCATCTCCGGTGGCGCCGCCGTGGGCGCCCTGCTGTCGATGCTGTTGGGCCTCGGTGCGGCCTGGACCAGCGGCAATGCCTTCGCCGGTGCGCTGCTATCGATGCTGCTGGTATTCGGCCTCGCCCACGGCCGGGGCAACTGGAGCCCCTTGCGGCTGCTGCTCACCGGGGTGGTGGTGGCCGCCGGCTGGGGGGCGGTGATCAGCTTCATGCTGGCCATCGCCCCGGAACGTGGCCTGCACGGCATGCTGTTCTGGCTGATGGGCGACCTGAGCCACACCCCACCCCCGCACTGGGGGCTACTGGTACTCGGCCTCGGCCTGCTCGCCTGTCTGCCCCTCGCCCGCGACCTCAACGTGCTGGCCCGCGGCGAGCTGGCCGCCGGGGCGCTGGGCGTATCGGTCGCCCGGCTGCGCCTGATGCTGTACCTCGTCGCCAGCCTGCTCACCGCCACCGCCGTCACTATCGCAGGCAGCGTAGGGTTTGTGGGGTTGGTAATCCCTCACTTACTGCGGCTGCTGGGACTCACCGATCACCGCCGCCTGCTGCCCGCGGCAGTGCTGGCCGGCGGCAGCCTGCTGGTGCTGGCCGATACCGTAGCCCGCAGCCTGCTGGCCCCCCAGCAACTCCCGGTGGGGGTGATCACCGCCCTGCTGGGGGTGCCGGTATTCCTGTATCTGTTGCATCGACGCGGGGGCCGGCTGTGAGCACGGCAGGTCAACCACCCCTGTTGCAGGCCAGGGCCTTGGACGTCGAGATCGGCGGCAAGTCCGTGTGTCAGGGCCTGGATATGGACATCCAGGCCGGTCAGCACTGGGGCCTGCTGGGCGTGAATGGCGTGGGCAAGACCACCCTGCTGCACACCCTCGCCGGGCTGCGCGCGCCCCGCGAGGGCAGTTTATGGCTGGGTGGAGAGGCGCTCGCGGCGCTGCCGCGTCGGCGCATCGCCCAGCAGATCGGCGTGCTGCTGCAGGACGATGTGGACGCCTTTCCCGGTACGGTGCTGGAGACCGTGCTCAGCGGCCGCCACCCCTGGCTCGGCCAGTGGCAGTGGGAGAGCGAGGCCGACCGGGCCCTGGCGCTGACCGCGCTCGGCGATGTTGGGCTGGCAGGCCTCGGCACCCGGCAGGTCAACACCCTGTCCGGCGGCGAACGTCGTCGGCTGGCCCTGGCCACGCTGTTGGTGCAGGACCCGCAGCTGTTCCTGCTCGACGAACCCACCAACCACCTCGACCCCCATCACCAGATCGGCCTGCTCTCCCTGCTCGCGCAACGGGTGAGCCAGCAGGGACGCGCCTCGCTGATGATCCTGCACGACATCAACCTCGCCACCCGTTTCTGCGATCACCTGCTGCTGTTATTCGGCGACGGCGAGCACCTGAGCGGGCCGACCCGCGAGGTGCTGAACACCGACACCCTGTCACGACTCTACGGGCATCCGGTGATTTCGGTGCAGGGACCAAAGGGAACGATTTATCTGCCGGGGTGATTTTTTTAGTGCTGAGGGTGGGCAATGCCCTTCGGTTATTACGCCCTTGCGCACTGGTAGGAGCCGAGCCCCCTCGGCGATTTCACTGGCCTCCTACTCAGCACGTAAAACTGGCAATCGGCACCACGCCGGCCAGCCGGGTCGAGGCCTGATTCTGGGGCGAGGCCTCGGCCTGCTCCGCGAGCCACCCGGTGAGCGAGGCCCAGCGTTGACGATCCGGCAGGGTGCGACCCTGTTCCAGCTCATGGATACCCAGACCCTGCTCGGCGGCGCGGATGTAATTCTGGCTGTCGCGCAGGGTCGCCACCAGTGGCAGGCGCAGGGTGGCGAGAAATCGCTCCAGGTCCTTGAAGGCCAGGGTATTTTCCCGTACCCGATTAGCCACTACCGCGAGCTTGACGCCGCTGCTGCGAATCTTGCCCACCAGTAACAGATCCTGAATAAAATGCGCCGCGGCATGGATATCGATGGGCGAGGGCAACACCGGCAGCAGGATGACATCGACGCGCTGCACGTATTCCACCAGCCCCAGGCCCGATACCCCGGCCGGCACATCCATGATCACCCGCTCCGCGGCGACCGGCAGGCGCAGCTGAAAGGCGCGGGTCACGTCACGGCGGCGCTGGAAGGCGGCGATGCCGTGTATCGCCGGGCGCTCGGCATCCCGCAGGCTCAGCCAGCGCATCGCGGAGCCCTGCGGGTCATAATCCAGCAGCGCAGTGACCCGTCCACGGTCGGCATAATAGCTGGCCAGATTCGTCGCCAGCGTGGTTTTGCCACAACCGCCTTTTGCGTTGAGTACGAGAATACGCTGCATAACGAAACTATACGGCAAGCCGAGGGCAAAACCTGAGAACGGGCTGGCAGAAACGGGGCGCGATAAACGGCCAAAATAGTTGCTCAACACTGGCCAGACGATCATCGACAGGGATTTAGGTGCCCCACAGGCTTGACGCTCGGCCGATCAATCCATACAGTAGCCGCCTGTTTCAGGTGTCCCATGAACTTTCGTTCCAGGGATGAAACGGGAAACTGGTGCGTCACGCGAGCCCTTCGCAAGACTATTCCAGTGCTGCCCCCGCAACGGTAATTGAGTTCGCGGCAGATATCACGCCACTGTGCCTGTGCACGGGAAGGCATCTGCCGGATCGAAAGATCACTCATAAGCCCGGAGACCGGCCTGAGCATCCGTAGACAACGTTGCGGCGGGCGACGATGGCGGGCGATAGGCGCTGCGGCCCTTTTTCGACCTCCTCAATTCCCCAATGCAGCAGTCAAAATAAAAACGCGCGCGGGTGTGCGCAATATTTTTGGGGAGTAGCCGTTTGAAAATCGCCATCAACAATCTATTTACCGTTAGCAGCCTTGCGCTGGCTAGTATCGCCAGCACAACCGCTATCGCTGCTGATGATAGCGCACACAAATTCATGACAGCAGCGCCGGTCGTGGTCACTGCCACGCGCTTTGCGGCCAGCATCGACACCGCGCCCGTGAACGTCACCACCATTACTGCTGAAGACATTGCGCGCAGCAATGCCAGCACCTTGTCTGATGTACTCAAGGCACAGGCCGGCATTAGCGTGTCCAACCTGTTCGGCATCTCCGGTTCCAAGGCCAAGGTGGACATGGGTGGCTTCGGCGGTAACAGCGGCCAAAACACCCTGGTGCTACTTAACGGTCGTCGTCTCAACGATGTGGACCTGCAAGGTGCTAACCTCGCCGCCATCCCGCTGGACAGCATCGCGCAAGTGGAAATCGTCTACGGCAGCGGCACGGTGCTCTACGGTGATAACGCCGTCGGCGGCGTCATCAACATCGTCACCAAAAACGGTTTCGACGGCGAGCAGGGCACGCTTAAATTGCAGACTGGCTCTTTCCAGACGCAACGCCTGTCTGGTGACCTGCGCACTCTCGCCAACGATACCGCACTGTCCTTCGCCTTCGATGGTCTGAAATCCAACGGCTACCGCGACAACGGCGCCTTCGATAGTTTCAGTCTGATGACCGAGGTTAGCCGCGAACGTGACGGTAAAAACTATGGCGCGCGCATTAATGCCAGCCGCGAAAAACTGCAATTACCGGGCGCGTTAGATGAGGCGACCTTCAAATCCAACCCCTCCGCCTCCGCCAACCCCCTGGAACAGGCCAAAGAACGGCGCTTTGCCATTGAAGGCTACTTTGCCGGCAAGAATCTCGCCGCCGAGTTGACTCTAAGCAAAAAACATCAGGAGGCCTTTGTATTCGGCGACGTCGTGGCGGATCTCAGCACCCTGTCTTTCACGCCGCGCACCAAGCGTCAATACGGCAATCACAATTTGGTAGCCGGTGCCGACCTTTACCACAGCCGCCTGGAAACAAATGCGGTATGGGACAATTCCCCCTTTGCTCCACCCGCTTTCATCATCAATGACAGCGAAATCACTCGCGACAGTTATGCCCTGTACATTACTGACACCATTAACTTCGGTGACAGTACATCATTGAACTTTGGCGCTCGGCATCAGCAAGTGAAACTGGATATTGAAAACGACGGCACCCTCAGCGGCCAAGTCAGCGACGACAGCGGTGATAAACTCAATGCTGCCGACATCACCCTGAGCCATAAGCATAATTACGGTGGCCGCAACTATGTACGCCTTGCTCGCAGCTTTCGTTCGCCAGTGCTGGATGAAATGTGGAGCTACTATGACGGCAGCATTGGCCTACTGAAACCACAGACCGCCAATCATGTAGAGATTGGTACACGGCAAACCTTTGGCAATGGCATGCAGCTCAGCGCTAACCTGTTCCGCATGAATATCAACGATGAAATTGCTTACGACGGCAGCGCCAACGTCAATCTCGACAAGACCCGTCATGACGGCCTTAACATTGACTTAAACACGACTATCACTTCACAACTGTCGATCAACGCGGGTTATGCCTATCGCAAGGCCAGCTTCCGCGCCGGCGACAATGACGACAACATCGTCCCACAGGTACCGAAACACAAGCTAACCATGTCCGGCAACTACCAGTTAGATGACAAGCGTCAATTGGGACTGAATGTCGCGCATAATGGCAAACGCTATTTTGGTAATGACTTTGCTAACGTCGGCAAACAAATGCGCAGCTACACTCAGGTGGATGCGAGTTACATCCAGCAGTTCAGTCATTGGAAAGCGCGCGTATTGGTGCAAAATCTAACTAACGTCAATGTCGCTGACGCCGGCTACTATGCCTGGTGGTTAACACCGCCATACACCTACTACCCATTGCCCGAACGCGCGCTTTATATTACGTTCGAGGGTGAGTTGTAAACACCGCTTATGCAATTCCGCAATCAAGGCGAGCCAATGGCCCCGGCACATTTCCCCAATGTGTCGTGGCTGTTGCTCGCCTTCGTTGTTTTATCGACACTGGCGCATGGGGTAAGCCTGCTGTTTCCAGCAGAGCCCGTCGTGCAATTGAGCGAACGCCGATTCGGTGCGACCATCATCAGCACGGTATTATCGCCCGCGAAAGATCAACCCGCGCTACCCCAATCACACAAGGCTGCGCCTTTGACTCAGCCAGAAAGACCTTCGACCAAAGAGCGTCAATTAACACCCAAAGCAGAGACCACAAAGCCATCAACGGTTTCAACTATTTCAGCAACCAGTAACACCGAATTCAAAACACATCCCGAGAAAAAATCCGAAGCAACAACGGGGATAGGCGCGGAGCCACCTCGACTGCGTAGACTACAGGAAACACCTCGACAGACCGAACCGGTCACCACGGCAACGGCTGTAACAAACAACACAGCACCACTGACAACCAAACAACTTGCCAGTCAACGACAAACACAACGCAACTATCTTTTGGGTGAATTACAAAGTCGGCTGAACCGCTATCTGAGCTACCCTGTTGTCGCCCGCAGAAGAGGTTGGCAGGGTGAGGTGATGGTCGCCTTCGACATCAATATCACCGGTCATCTCCACAATGTGCGTCTGGCGAAAAGCTCAGGTCACTCGCTACTCGATCGTTCTGCGGTGAATGCCATTAACAAGCTGGAACAGATTTTCCTGCCTGACACACTGGGTCGCCTTCAGGCAATGGAGTTGCAACTGCCGGTGCGTTACCAGTTACACGAAAGTTAAAGCAGATGAATCGGCGCTCACTGATGAGCCGTATCACGCGCAGCACGCACCTGCGCCAGCTGCCGACAGAGCAGATCCGCACCCTGCAAAATACGCGGCGTGTTTCTCTGCAGGATATCCGGATGGATATAAAACAGGTGGCCGTTCTTCACCGCCCGCAGCTGCGGCCAGCGAGACCACTCGGCCTTCCAGTTCGAGTGATGGTCTGCCGAACTGCCCGCGATGATGACCTCCGGGTCATTCATCAGCACCGACTCCAGGCTGATCCTGGGCGCCAGAACGGGCAGATCGTGAAACACATTGCGTCCGCCACACAGCTCGATCACCTGACTGATGATGTGCTCGCCATTGATGGTCATCAACGGCTGATGCCAGATCTGATAGAACACGGATACCTGTTCGTGGTTGCCGTACTGCGCCCGCAGGTCGGCTAGCTGCCGGCGAAATGCCGCACTGGCACGGTTGGCAATGGTCAGCGTGCCGGCCAGTCGGCCCAGTCGTTGCAGATTGCTGGCGACATCCTCCAGCAGGCGGGGCTCGCTAGAAAAAACCGCTATCGACAGGCTCTGCAGCCTTGCCAGTAGCGCCTTTGGGGTGGCGCTCTCCCAGGCAATTACCAGATCCGGTTTCGATGCCAGTATGGCCTCCAGATCAAAGGCATTATGGGTGCCGATCCGCGGCAGCTTTTTCGCCGCCTCGGGGAAATCGCTGAATTCGGCCACACCGACGATGCGGTCACCGGCACCCGCCGCATACAACAGCTCAGTCACGTGCGGCGCCAAACTGATGATGCGCCGCGCCGGTTGATCCAGGTTGACGATGTGGCCCGCATCGTCAACCACACTCAGCGGCGCGGCAACGCTGTTACCTATTTGCAGTAACGCAAGGCACAGACTGCCACACAGATGAAGAACCATAACCGAAATCGCGCGCACCTTAAAAACCTTTGGTCGGAATCATTTACAGCGCCAGTATAGCGTGATATCAAAACTGCCTGACAGCCGGTGCGCAACCCATTTGCCTTGCACCGATTGATGTTATGACAGACTGTCCGTACCAGCGGTGATACGCCGCTCGTCACTATCCAAACTCTACGGAGACCCAGCATGGGACATCGACTTTCTAAAATTTATACCCGCACCGGCGACGATGGCAGCACCGGGCTGGGTGACGGCAGCCGTACCGCCAAGGACAGCCTGCGTGTCGAGTCCTTCGGTGACATCGACGAGCTGAACAGTCACATCGGGATGTTGCTCAGCTACGCACTCCCCGCCACAATCCAGGACCTGATGACCGGCATCCAGCACGACCTGTTTGATCTCGGTGGTGAGATCTGTATCCCGGGACGCGAGGCACTGACGCCGGACTATGTGACGCGACTGGAACACGCACTGGATGCACTCAACGCCGGGCTGGAGCCGCTCAAGGAATTTATTCTGCCCGGCGGCAGCCCTGCCGCGGCGGCCTGCCATCTGGCGCGCACGGTGTGTCGTCGGGCCGAGCGGCGTACGGTCAGCCTGGCCCGTGAAGAGGCCGTGACCGACCCGGCCCTGCACTATCTCAACCGGCTCTCGGATCTGTTATTTGTGGTGGCCCGCTATCTGAACCAGCAGGCAGGCCAGTCTGATGTGCTCTGGCAACCGGGGCGGCATCGCGCCTGAATCTCGGCCTCACTATCCGGGTTAAATCCACTAAAGCCAGGTGGCCGCTGTACGATACAGGGGATAAGGCCTGCTATTCCCCGATGGCCGCTAGCAATGGGCTGTCTCCAGGCAGGTCCATCCAGGTTAACCAAACAACAGGTGCAGCGAGCCAAGGATCATGAGTATTCCCGCCCTCAACGCCGGTATTAACGGCATCCATCTAGGCCTTGGCCATTTGCGCCGCGATGCCTCCGCCGTCGCTCAGGCGGTCGGCAGCAATCAGAATACGGATGTCGCCTCTGCCCTGGTCAATACCAAACTGGACAGCCTGCAGATTCAGGCATCGGCCAAGGTTGTGGAAAGCGTGCATGATATCCTCGGCAGCCTGCTGGATGTCACTGCCTGATCCGGTACTTTAGTTCGGTACTTTTTTCGATGTTGATGTCCGGCAATCTCGCCCCGCAGTACGTCAGCCTTGCACATCTCCACGACCCGTACCGCCCTCACCCATTGCCAGATTCAGTCATCATCCGCCCCTGAAAAGGGTGCCAACACCCGCTAGTCGCAAACTTTCAAAAGCGCGCCAGCCAACGGATGAGCACTGCCATGTTCTACGGCAGGGTCGCAGGGATTAACCGAGAGGGCGTTGTAACAGGCCAGGGAATTGCTAGGAGGCTGCCGGTTTAGGTGGATTGTAGCGAGGGAGTAGGAGAGTGAGCACACTATTTCCGATGTTGAGGCGCATAGTGGTTCTACGTAACGAAAAATTGGGGATAGTGGGCCGCTCTCCCGCTTCCGCAGCCAATTCATCCTAAATCCGACAGCCTCCTAGGCCGTGAGACCTGGAGCAGGATTCCGTGGTGGGGCTTAACTGGGCAGGAAATCGATCGGGTAGGTGACGATCATTTCTTCGACATCGCGGGCACCGAAGTTCAGCAACTTGACCCTGGCAACCAGCTTTCTTTCCAGGTCTTCATTATTAAGTTCGCTGGATACCAGGGTGCATGAGGTCACCTGCCCCGATGCGGCAATGGTAATCTCCAGAACCACCTTGCCCTGTAGGGTGGGATCTTTACGCAGGGCACGGCTGTAGAGTGAAAAGATGGCGCCCTTGTTCCGGTCGAAAACCAGGGTGACCTCTTCAAAGGTACGTGACGGTTTGCCTGACCCGCTCTCACCCGTGACCTGTGGCCCCGCCTTCGCCACCATATCGACCGGGCTCTCAACATGCGTTGTTTCACGACCGGCGAGCGAACTCCGACCCACCCCGCTGCTCAGGTTTGAGGTATCAATACCGCCGCTGCTGGCGGTGCCGGAGGTCAGAATATTGCGCTTCTTCACGTTGGCGGCGGTGGCGCCCTTGGCCAGCGGCTGGCTCTTGTTCAGCTTGTCGGTCACCGGCTTGTCGCGCAGATCCGCCAGTTCGTCAGAAAATGCCAGCAGACCGGATGAGGCGGCCTTCTTGCGTGCCTCTGCGACGCGATCGACCTTGGGTTTCTCCTCGACCTTCTCTTTGGGCTTTTCTTCCTCTTTCTTTTTCTCTTCCTTCTTTTCTTCCTTCTTCTCTTCTTTTTTCTTTTCTACCTTTTTCGGCACCGGCTTGGGTTTGGGTTTTTGCTTTTCCAGCAACAGTTGGGCCAGTCGCGGCGGCAGCTCTTCGGCCTTGTCTCTGTCCGCTTTGGGCACGGGAATAAATGGAATCGCCACACTTAACACAAATGAGATTGCCAGCACGACAATAATGATTTTCTTGAGACGGCCCTCGTCGTTTTCCAGACGGGTCCAGGGCAGTACAAATGAACGATAGACGAGTACAGACACGGTCGCGCTACCCTTCTTGCCGTTTATGCAGGACGGCCAGTGAAATATTGGTATAACTCGCCTTGGTGCAGGTCAACATAATCTTCTTGAGCAGGGAGAAGGGAATATTTTTGTCGCCCATGATCGTTACTTCACGCAAAATGGGTTTTCCGTCCGGCGTTGTCTGGCGCACCTTGCGACCCGCCAGGTGCAACAGCTCTGCCTTCAGCGGCTCGATTTCCTGATCGTCCTCACCACCACGCATCACATCGGAAATCGAGGCAACCCTTCTTCCCTGCACAACGATATCGTTCTTTCCCACAACGATGACAATCGTCTCTTTGGGCAACTGGTCAGAAACGGACTCAGGCAGCTGGACCTGCTTTGCATTCGGCAGATCCTGCACCGAAGATGAACTCACCAACAGGAAAAACACCAGGATAGTAAAGATATCCATCAGGGAGACCATGTTTAAACTGGCGCTGCGTTTGGTTCGCGCATGATGACGCGTCATGCGTTTTGCGCGACGTGATACTTTCACGGGGCATCACCAATGGCGATCAGGGGAAACAGCTCTTTTTTCACAACCGATGCCGCCTCAACCACACTGACCTCGCGCACCGTATCCATCGCCTTGACTAATAATTCATATTCAATGCTGGGCTCCAGCAAGATACTGATATTCTGCTTCTCGGGGAAGCGCAGCTTTAATTTGATCAAAAAATCGGACAGTGCGGCAAAATCATAATTACCACCGGTGTTTTCAATCACCTTCAGGATGCCACCGATGTTATCTGCCACAACCAGCTTATCCTTGCGCACGATCACTTCAAAGTTACGCACCTTGTTTTGATCCTGATCGGCCTGTGAGTTTGTATCCGGCGGGAGATTGAGTTCCAGAATGCTGAGCTGCGTAAACACCGCGGAAAGTAGCAGGAACGGCACCAGCACCACCATCAGATTCATGAAGGCAGTGATATTGAGTTCCGGCGCATCACGATGCGCGCGTCTGACACGGGCTCTTACCGACATACGAAATATTCCCGCTTATTCTGCGCTACGGGCGGTGTCTTTACTGTACTCGGTGATCGAGTTCAAAAACTTCACCGTCGCCATTTCCATGCTATCCACAATCTCAGTGGTTTTGGTTTGCAGGACAGTAAACATCAGCAGCAACGGGATCGCCGCCATCAGACCAAAGGCGGTGGTGTTCATGGCCACGGAAATACTGGCGGAAAGCAGATCGGCCTTGTCGGCCGGGTTGGCATTTGCCACCGCGGTAAAGGCCTGGATCAGACCGATAATCGTACCCAGCAAACCCAGCAAGGTGGCAATGTTCGCGAAGGTCGCCAGATAATGCGTGCGTTTTTCAAGGCGCGGGATCACTTCCATCAAACCTTCTTCCATCGCAATCTCGATATCATCACGTTGCCTGGTCATGCGCAGCCGGCTCAGGCCATAGGATAGAATCTTACCCACTTCCGATTTGGAACGGCTACTGAGCGCCAGCGCCTGATCGTAGTTGTTGGCTTTCACCAGCGGTGTCAGCTTATCCCACATGCTGCGATTGCTCTGTTTCGCAAGGCTCAAATAAAGATACCGTTCCACCGCAATTGCCACGCCCAACGCAAACACGAACATGATGGGATACATAAACATCCCACCCTCCTGAAAAAATTTTACGATCGCGTTAACGATTTCCATACCCTTCTCCTTAACTTCACACATGCCATCATCGTGCTGTTTGCTTTTTAAACAATACCGCACACCATGCCACAAAACAGGCCTCTCGGTAGTTGATGCAGTTCACAACGCCCGCAGTTTACGACCGCCCGATAACGAAACATTAGGCGACCATCCGGTGAGATTCTTGAACGCTATCGACAAAAACGAGGAAAATAATTCAACATCCGTACAGTGAAAACGTCGGCAAACCGTCTATTTGGCACTACTGCCATAGAGCATCCCATAATATTCGACCTGACGCCGAAAAACATCCCTGTCCAGGACTTCCCACGAAGTATCCAGCGAACTACTGCCCGCGGCACTCGACAACGAACCCAGACGCGAACTTTTCCACGGAACGATATATAAAACCTTTGGCAACTCACGACTACCCTGAATAGCGGTAGCATCCAGCTCAATCCGATCCGCCGCTAACGCCGGCGTGGCGATCACAACAAGCAGCGTCGCCAAGGTGAAAATCAGACAGCGCATCATTTTTTGGCCCTGCGGCCCAAATCGACTATCCATTTGCCCACTTCTGCATCTTCTTCTTTGCCTTCGGCCTTAATCAGCTCCTGATAGCGCTCATAATGCCCCAGCGCTTCCGTCAGCTTGCCCATATACAGCTCAAGCAAAATGCCGAAGTTGAGATGAGCATAAGCGTATTCGGGATCGATCTGCAAGGCCTTTTCATAGTAGTCATGGGCCTCCTTAAACTTGCCTTCGCCACGACTAATGATCCCCAGATGATTCAGGCTGACGACATTCTGCGGGTTGATTTTGAGCGCGGCGTGAAACTCTGACTTTGCCTGTTCAAGCTTGTTGTCACGAAAATACAGGATGCCCAGATTCGCGTGCGGGCCGGAAAAATCCGGATATGCCTCTGCCAACTGACGCAACGCCGACTCCGCCTGTGCCGTATTGCCGTCCTGCATCGCCGACAAGGCCAGTTCATAGGCCGTTGTTATCTTCGGATCCACCTTGGGCTGAACCGCCTCCGCTGCCGGTCTGTCTGTGCCGCCACCCGGTCCGGTCGCGGCACAACCCGCAAGCAACAGGACCAGTACAACAATTGCCATCTGATTGAAACGTGTCACTCAGCACTCCCGCCTTTTCCTGAAAAATATCGTCGTTATCGCCTATCGCCTGTGATAGATCAACCCAACCACCGCAAACATAAACCCAACAGCATTCAGACTGACAACATTAATAGATATATTGCGCCATCGGCTCACTCTTCTCGACCTTTGCATATCGAATCGGATTCAGGGTCTTGAGCTTGCCAAAACTCTTTTCGATCCACTCGTCATACGTCCCTTCACTCACGCGACCCACATTGGTCTCATGGATATTGATCGACTTTTCCTCAAACGGATAGGCCTGCTCTTCCAGCAAAATATCATATTGCTCGAGCTCCTCTTCCGACAGGCCGGGCGGCCGCTCGGAGCCCATTAATGCGCGCCCGAACTCATTGTAGATTTCCGCCAACCAGTAGACAGAAGCGGTGGTCACCTCGGCAATGCCATAATCGGCGGCCAGGCTATAGGCATCAACCGCCTCCTGCATTTTTTGTTTCTTGCGCTTCAGGTTATCCTTCAGCGGCCGCACCAGCTTCACCTGCTGGTAAGCCTGCAAGGCAGGCTTCGCCAGCTCGAAGGCGGCCGTTGCCGCCAGGTAGCGCGTACGCGAAGTGCCTGCCGTTCCCGCCTCACTGTCGCGGCGAATGATCTCTTTCAACCAATACCGTTGATCATCCACCTGCCCGGCCTTTGCATAATGCTCGGCAAGTCTATTGCGCGCCTCCATTGCCGGTTCCAGCGGCTGCGGAAAGGTGCCGGCATAGCGCTTATAAGTTTCAATAACCTTTGCCTGGGCGCCCGCCTTTTCGTACAGCTCTGCCGCCTGCCACAGCGCATCACGCTTGATCTCCGGGTCCGACTTGCTGGCCGAAAGCCTCTCCAGTTCCTCGGCAGCCTTGGCGTGCTGCTCGGTCTCCAGATAGGCCTTGATCAGGTTTTCAGAGGCCCGCTCCGCCAAGGGATGGGCAGGATTTTTGTCGCGGAAATCAGAAAACTTGCTGATCGCCATGGCCCACTGCATGGACTGCATCAGGCTTGCCGCAATATCAAATTCAGCCGACACCACCACCGAAGAATCCGGCGACACCTGCTCCACACGCTCAAACTGTGCGATCGCCCCCTCGAAGTTGCCTTTCGAGCGCATGTACTCGCCATGCTTGTACACCGCGGCCGCCAGGCCATCCTCCAGGGCCTTTCGACTGGCATCTTTTTTATCCGTCAGACTCAAGGCGACCTTGTAGGCCACCTCCGCCCGGGTGTAATCGCCTTTCTCAAATTCGGCGCGGGCAATAATCTTCCAGGCGGTGCGGCGCGTCTCTGTGGTAGCCCCCTCCGAGATCTCGAGTATTTCTCGCGCCGCCACGGCTGCCTGTGCATATTTCTCCAGCGCAAACATATCCTGCGCGGCCTTGGTCAGCACCTCTGCCGAGCGCTGGTCGGCGGGGAAGGTCTTGCCAAAGCGTAATGCGCTGCCCACGGCCAACTGGCTCCAGACCGCCTTCTGTTTTCCTTGCGCCTTCTTTTCGGCCTCCGCATACGACAGCAAGGCGGCATAACCAGCCTCGGCATCCTTGCCAAAACGCGGATACTGATACGCCGTTTTCTCAAATTCCTCGGCCGCCTTTTCAAAATCACCGGATTCAAACAACAGCTCGGCATACAGAAAATTTAGTTTCTGCGTGTTCGGGCCTTGCTCAAACCATTTCAGATGCTGCCGGTACCAGATAAAGGCACGCTGATAGTTTTCGCTGGTTTTTGTTTTCTGCGCCTGTGCGTGCATGTGGCGCACGATATCTTCCGAGTTTTTTCTCAATGCCTTTTTGAGATCGGCGAGCACGGTGTCTTCGCGTTCTTCATATTTTTTCCAATACGCGCCATTCACACGATAACGCCGCACAAACGCCTGCTTTTCCTCCATCAGCACGCTGGCGAATCCGGCCGCGGTGTAGGCATTGATCGCCTCAAGCTCGAATTCAAAGGCCTGCTCGTGCATGGGATACACTTTCGCGAAGGCATGATAGACCTCCGCCGCATCGCGCACCCGATTCTGCTTGAGGTAAAATTCCGCCAGCTCTCGATACACGCGTAGCTCATAATCACGGCGGCCAAAGCCTTCGAAAAAGGTCTTTACGGCGTCGGCCCCACCCAGCTCGTTAAAGCTTAGTATCGTCACCCGGAACACATCGTCCACTAGCTCTTCATCGCCGCGGCTCAGCTTGCGCTCTGTGACCAGACCCACCAACGGCTTGAGTTTACGATCCGCCAGCTCAAAAAAGGCGCGCAGTGCATCCTGATAATTTTCCTGTTTGAACAATGCCCAGCCACGCTTTGTCATGGCCTTTTCAAAATAGCGCGAGTCTGGCCCTGCGGTTAATACCTGGGTGTACGCCAATTCGGCCGGTTTGAATTGTTGCAGCCCGAACAATAATTCACCACGACGGAACTGCACCTCATCGCGGTTTGCGGCGAGCGGCTCAAGGACCAGCATGCGATCCAGGGCCTCCAGTGCCTTTTCCGGTTGCGCCGCCTGTTCATAGGCCTTTGAAAGCTGATACAGCAGGCGGGTGCTGATCGGCGCGTCACCCGCCACCTTCAGCGCATCTTCGTATAATTTGATCGCGCCACGATAGGTCGCCCTGCGCAGTGCATCCGGATCCGCATCGGCCCCCGCCTCACCCTGGCTCAGCACCTCCATCTGTTTCTGAAAACGCTCTTCGCTGCGTTCCATTTCGAGATCCGCCAGACGGCGCAGGGCCTCGATCTTCTGCGACTCCTGTTCCGCGCCGGCCATGAACTCCCAATAATTATCCATCGCCTTATTGCGACCATCATCGATCGGGGACTCGGTATCGATCTTGATACCCAGATCGCCCAGTTCACCCAGATCACCCAGCGTCTCCTGCTTTGGCGGCGCGGCGCAGCCCGCCATCATCAGCGCAAGCAGCAGTGTTGACGCGCCTAAATACGTTCTCATTTCTCTGCACCCCAACGTTTTGCGGCATAGTCATAGATCTGCGCCATGGAGAAACGGGCCTCACCCGAATAACTCTGCAAACGTTGCCGGCGTTTATCCAGTTCTGCCAGGGCCAGATCCTGCAGATGCACCTGCAGCCTATCCAGCATGTCGATCACCTTGCCCTGGGCGTTGAGAATCCGGGTGTTCAGCTGCTGGCGTTGCGACGGCGCCAGCCCCTCATTGATATCAATTTCCGATGACCACTGCTCCAGGCGGCCCAGCGACAGCCGCAACTGGGCGTAATTCTTTAGCGTTTCCTGGAACTCATGCGTGGCAAACAACTGCCACAAATGATGGCCGCCGGGGGTGTTGGGCAGGTCGGTCAGCGCGCCATAACCCGGCCGCTCCTGCCCACCCAGCTCGCGCGCCAGACTGTCCACCAACACCCCCCGTTTCACCGATTCCTCGGCCCGATCGACCTGCTGCATTTCGTTTTTGAAGACGGCCAGCGCCTGCTGGTAATACTCCAGCGCCTGCTTGAGCGCATTCAATTGACCAAACGCATAGGGCACGGCCAGCAGGGCGTCCTGCACTGCGGGATCGCTGGGATTCTGCTGGCTCAGTTTCAGCCAGGGTACCAGCGATTTTTTGTGTTCCTGTCGGGCCGAATAGGCGCGCCCCAGACCCAGCAGGGCCTTGCTCGACATCGGCCCCTGCAGGCGTGTCTTCTCGAAGTAATGCTGGGCCTGCGCCGGGTCTTCTTTCGCCAGATAGTGGAAGGCCAGGGTCAGATTGGCCTTGTCCCGCAGCGCCAGTTCCTCTTCGGTGGTGGCGGATGCCGCGCCCAGCTCTTGCAACAGCTTCTCGCCCTCCTGCGTTTCTCCCTGGCGATGCAAGGCCACGCCGAGATTGAACCGGCCATAGGTAGCCCAGACGGATTTTTCGCTCAACTGCTGCACCAGGGATTTCTGTCCCAGTTGACGCAGATAGGTGATGGCCTCATCGAAGCGCTGGTTTTGCATCAGCAGCATGGCCATCAGCAACAGGCGCTCCTGCTGTTGCTGGCTGGGCAAGGCCGCCGCGATATGACCCAGGCTTGCCAGCGCCTGATCGGTCTGCCGGCGTTGATATTGCACCTGTGCCAGACGCAGCCAGGCCAGGTCACGCACCGCCTGCGGCTGACCGCTTTCGCCCAGCGCACTGAAAATCTCGGCCGCCCTGTAGTGCGCCCCGTAGGCGAGATACATCCCGCCCAGGGTCAATTGCAGCTGTCCCGGTGGCCCCTTGATATGCCCCTGCGCCTGCGCGGCCTTTAATTGCGTCAGCGCAACAAAGGGATCGCCCTGCAAGAGGTCAAACTGCGCCGCGCGCAGCAGCGGGTCCTCCAATCCCTGCCAGGCCAGCAGGGCGTCGGTCTCTGCCGCCAGACCGCCTGAACCCAGCAACAGCCCACCCAGCAACAGCCCTGCCCAGCGTCCTGTATGCCGTCTTGGGAAAGGCCGTTGACTGAAGACGAGACCGCGCATGAATTATTTCCATTCCTTGATCAGCAATTCGGGAAACACCTGATTCTTGCCGGTGGCGACCCGCAGCTCAAGCACGCGACGCCCCTCACCGGTATCAACCATCAGTGTCACCTGGCGCTGAAAATCGGGATCCTTGGGCACCTGCCCCATCACCGATGCCACCAGCTGATGACGCCCCGCCGGCACATTGTCCCAGAACAGGCGGTGGCTGCCGCCCTGCGACAGGGCGTCCAGTTCCGGTTCGGAATATTGGTGAAACGAGGTGGTCTTGCCATCGATCTCCAGCTGAATAGCCTCCAACTGAAAGAAGGCGCTGGGCTCGATCGATACCAGTACCAACAACTGTGTGTTGGGCGAAAGCGCACGCGTCTCTTCCAGCACGGCCATTTCCCCACCGAGGTTCACCACCTCATCGAGGATCTGTTCCACCTGCGCGTCCAGCTGCTGGAATGGCGCGGGATCTCCACCGGCGTTCGTGGCCTGGGCGGCAGGGGCCTCCGGCGCCGCATACACCGGCCCCGCCACAGAAACCCCGAGCACCACCAGCACCATCAGCCTCAACGCCGCGATCCACGCCCCCCGAAACCAAAGCGCCAACAGCGGCCGCCCTGCACTTGCCTGTCTCATACTGTCCCACTCAGACTTAATCAATATCGTTCGAGCATACCCCAACATTCGCGACAACCCAATGCCCACCACGGGCGACGTCGGCCATTGCCCCGACGCCGACAAGCCACGGCCGGTTTTCTGCCGAGCTTTTCCCGGCAACGGGTTCCTATCCGGCAGCGATGTATCGTAAAATCGCCGCCTCAGGGCAGAATTCAACATTTTTCCGCATCAACCGACACAGTCTGGGAGGCTGTCGGGTTTAGGTGGATTGACGCTCGATCAGACCCGCCACCCTAAAAAAGTCGTCCCTGTAGTCTACGATTAATAACCCGCCCCCAACCGGAAGGAACAGGCATCGATGTTTCAGGCAAACGAGCACAGCGGCCCCGCTGTCTACGTCACAGACCCGACGTCGGCGCCAGCCCCCTCGCCCACGGCATCGATCAGCCCTGCTGCCGAACGCAGGTCCTTTTTTGGCAGCTTTTCCCTCAAGGCGATTGCCTACACCAGCGCTACCGTCATCATCACTCTGTTTCTGTCGATCACCGTCACCAACCTGTTGCTGGCCAAGACCTATTATCAGGGACCGGAAGACAACGGCCTCAGCCTGCGACTGGCGGACAAGACCCGGGCGATCGAGACCCAGCTGGCCTTTTTTCAGCAGATCGTGGATCACGTGGCGGCCCAGCCGACCACCCAGGATATCCTCGAACACGATGACGGCCTCGGCGCCCAGACCTGGGCCCTGCAGATGCGGCGTTTCCTGCCCCAGGCCCTGGGCGTCGCGCTGCTCACCAATGCCGGCAAGATCATGGGCGCGCCTGCCGATGCCCAGCTCGGCCCGCAAAGCCTCACCGACCTCGCCAAACTCAGCCAGGGCGAGCCCATCAGCATGCCGCCCGTACATCGGCTCACCGAGGCCACCAGCCACTTTGACCTGGTCGCCCCGGTGCGGGATGAATCGGGCAACCCGCTCGGCATGGTATTCGTCAGCTATGGCCTGAAGACCCTGCAGCCGCCGCTGCAAAACAATACCAACAGCGGTCAACGACTGGTCCTGCGCGACGGTCGTGGCAACATCATCAGCCAGCACAACCGGGTCAATGAGGCCGACAAGACTCGCCAACTGGAAACCAGGCTCAGCAACAGCGACTGGCAGCTGAGCCTCACCGAGAACATCGACCGCTCCCTGCCGAGCTTCCTGAGCCTCACACTGTTTAATATCTCCGCCCTACTGCTCACCCTGGGCATCGTCGCCTTCCTGGTGCGCTATGCCCTGCGCACCCTGGGCACCGACTTCAGCCAGATCAAGACCCTGCTCAACACCCTGGCCGAAGGCGGCCCCATGGCGGAAGAATTCGCCACCCCGCAGCTGCGCGAGACGGCAGAGATCCTGCCCGCCATCAGCCACATCCAGCGCGGCATCGAGAAAAAACAACAGCTGCTCCAGCACCGGCAGCTCAGCGATGAACTCACCGGCCTGCCCAATCGGCGCCAGTTCAACATCGAGTTTGCCCGCGCCTACAACTTTGCCCGCCGCGGCACCTCGGTATGCGTGGTGCGGTTGCATCTGCACGGGCTGGACCGGCTCAACGCACAGCAGACCGAGCAGGCCGTAAAACTGCTGAGCAAGGCGCTCAAGGAACACACCCGCAAAGTCGATCACGTCGCCCGCCTGGACGCCGATGAATTCTCGCTACTGATGTTCGGCATGTCCGCCGAAGGCACCGCCCCCTGCCTGGAGCGGATGCGCAAATCCTTTCTGGAGCTGCAGACCCAGCACCCCGCCCTCCCCGACACCCTGATCTGCAGCCTGCACTTCGGCTACACCCTGATCCATGCCCACCGCGACAACAGCGCCGCCGAGGTGCTCAAACGGGCCGAGGCCGCCCTGGACGAGGCACAGCTGTCCGCCGAACGCTGTATCATCGCCGCATGATCACCATCCACGACCGCAAGGGGCTCAGCACCCTGCTAAGCCTCGAGGTCGATACCCTGCAGGGGGCCGACCTGCGCGAGGCCAACCTGGAAAACGCCAATCTGGTGCAATACGACCTGCAGGGGGCCGACCTGCGCGGCGCCAATCTGGTCGGCGCCGACCTGCGACTGGCCAACCTCAGTGGGGCTGATCTGCGCGGCGCCGACCTCAGTGCCGCCGACTTCATGGGCGCCAGGCTGGACGGCGTAAAGGCGGATCGCCCGCTGCTGCCCATCAGCCAGTAGGCCCGCGCCGACCGGCCTCCCCGCGCCACTATTTGCGCATCACGCGCTCGATGCCCTGCAAACGATTCTGCCCATCCACACGCATGACAAATTCGCCGTACACCCCCTCGCGCGAGACAAAGGGCCGCAGGCTTTCGGCCGGGAATTGCAGCCGCTGCCCGCTGGCCAGGCTCACCACCACGGCGCGCATTACACCCTCGTAATAGGCGAGATATTCTTCGGCCGGAATGGCCAGATGAAAGCGGTATTCATGCATCGGCGCCACCATCCGGATTACTGGCGCAAGGCCTTTTCAATCGCCGCCGGATCAAAACCCCGCAGCACATTGTTGTTCACCAGCAAGAGCGGCACGCCATTGCCCTGCAGGGCCTTGAACTGACGTTGCCCCTCGACGGACTTTTCCACATCGTATTCGAAAAAGGCGATGCCGTTGCGGCGCAGATAGGCGCGGGTCATTTTGCAGTTGCCGCACCAGCTGGTGCCATACAGCACCACCGGCTCCGCATGCAGCGCCGCGAAATTGGGGCGCGCCACCAGCAGCTCATGCACGGCACCCCAGTTCAGCGCCAACACGCCGACCAGCGCAACCATTACCGCCAGACTGATCAAGGTCTTTTTCATTGTGGACTCGTCATGGATTACAATGTCATCGATCACGACAGGAAAAACGAGCCGTAATACTAGCCCGACGGACAGACATTTTCATTATGCATATCGATCCCAACACCGGCCTGCTCAGCGATGCCCGACAACGGCCCTCGCCCAACTACGATGCGCGCCCGCAAGACTGCGGCGTCGATCTGCTGGTGATCCACGCCATCAGCCTGCCCGCTGGACAATTCGGCGGCCCCTGGATCGATGACCTGTTCTGCAACCGGCTCGATGCCGGCGCCCATGCCGATTTCGCCGAGATCTGCGGCCTGAGCGTCTCCGCCCATGCGCTGATCCGTCGCGACGGCGAAATCGTGCAATATGTCCCCTTCCAGCAACGGGCCTGGCATGCGGGAAAATCCACCTTTCAGGGCCGCGAACGCTGCAACGATTTTTCCATCGGCATCGAACTGGAAGGCGGCGACGACCACCCCTTCGAGGCCATCCAGTACCAACGCCTCGCCCAACTCACCCAGGCGCTGATGCAGACCTACCCCAGGATCAGCCGCGAGCACATCATCGGCCACAGCGACATCGCCCCCGGCCGCAAAACCGACCCCGGTCCCCATTTCGACTGGGCACGGCTGTGGCAACTGCTGGAAGACCCGTCGCTCTAACCCCGACAACCCGACCCCGACCGCGAAATTCCGCTATGATGGGTAGCATCACAACAGAGAGTAGTCAGTCACCATGTTCCTGCTTGCAATACTGATCAGCCTCACCCTGGAAAAATTACTGCCTACCCTCAATGGGCTGCGCAGCCTGGCCTGGTTTGACCATTACCAGTTATGGGTTCGATCCCGCTTCGAGCACCATGAAAAATGGCAGGGCGTCCCCAGCCTGCTGATCATCGTCCTGCTGCCCGTCGTCGGCATCGCCGCCCTGCAACATTTTCTCAATGAGCTGCTGGCCCTGCTGGGGTTTCTGTTCAGCGTCATCGTGCTCACCTATTGCCTTGGCCCTGCCGACGAACACCGCCGCGTCAACGAGTATCTGGAGGCCATCGACAACGACGACCCCGAAAGCGCAGAAAGGGCCCTGACAGCGGTGCTGCAGGCCGGCGGACACGGCCACCACAACGCGCCTGCGGATGAGCAAACACGCATCCAGCGCCTGATCGAGACCATCCTTATCCTCACCCACGACCGGGTGCTGGCCGTACTGTTCTGGTTTGTGGTGCTCGGTCCCATGGGTGCCGTACTGTACCGGCTCACCCTGGCGCTGCTGCCCCCCGCGATCGACGACCCGAACACTCAAACGACAACTAGCGACCGCCGCGAATTCAACCATACCGTCACCCGCCTGCACCATCTGCTCAGCTGGATACCCAGCCATCTCACCGCATTCAGCTACGCCATCATGGGCAGTTTTGTGCACGCCCTGCACGCCTGGCAGAATCGCTTTAATGAAGCGATCGCGGAACCGCTGGCAACGCCAGCCGAATCCTTACCGTTACAAACGGTGGAACAAACAGCACCAGCATCAGACGCCCTCCCCGAAACCCATCGCCTGCTGTTGCGCATCGGCATGGCCGCCCTGCAATTCGACACCCGGCCACCCCAGGACAACACCGCGATACGTGAAACCCTCGGCCTCTGCGGGCGCAGCCTGGTCGCCTGGATCACCCTGCTGGCCATCATGACCCTGGCCGGATGGGCCAGCTGAGCGTCGGCGACACGACCACGACAGAGGCAGAGACATAACGCGACATGCTCAGGCACTGCGTCCAGCGCCTCCTCTGTTTCTCCGGCTGCACCTGTAGACTTCCTACGATCCCGCTAAAACCGATACACCATGTACAGGCCGCCCCAGTAGTGGTTACGGTGATTGAGGCCATGCTTCAGCTCAGGCGATTTGGCATTCACCGCCAGCGTGAACTGCAGGGGCTGGTAGGTGAAGGTAAAGCCAAGGCCGCCCTCATGCAGGATGGGTTCGATCTCGTTCCAGCGGAAGGTGACTTCGCTGTCGCGGAACTGGCCCTGCAGGAAGGCGTCGTAGCCCACCAGTCGCAGGCGATACACGGCCCAGCCGTACCATTCAGTGCCGGCCAGCGAGGGCAGGAAATTGCCGCGATTGACCGGGTCAAACGGCAGCGTCCAGGAGGGGCTGGCAAGCCGACCGACGCGGGCCGAGAGCCCCAGGCTGAGGTTGGTCTGATAGCCCAGCGTCAGACTGCCCGCGCTGGCGATGTCCCAGTTGTTATGCTCTTCAAACAGTAGCTGTGAATTGCTGAGCCGGGCCCGCAGGGTGAGTTCGCCGCCCTGTGAGATCTGGTGACCCCAGCCCTGGGGGTCCACGGGTCGGTCGCTGTCAGCGGCATCGCGCCACAAACGGTGCAGCGCGGTCTGCACATCGTCGGCCAGGTCCGCGCCCAGCAGCCCCAGCTGGAGCTCAACCCCGACGGCGTTTTCCCGGTTGACCCGCACCCGTTTATTAGTGAGGTAAAACAGCGAGGCATACGGCCGGTCATTATAGATCGGGTTCGGGTCGGACAGGTCCTTCGGTGTATAGGTGACGGAACCGAGCATAAAACTGCGCACGATCGTGTCCTGTTTTGCGTGCAAGCCCATCCAGAGACCGATGCGTTCCACGGCACCGTCCAGCGGGTAGAGGCCGGTCTTTTTGTCCTGCCAGAAAAACTCGGCGGCTATCCCCATGGTGTAGTCGCGGTCCTCATTGAGAAACGGCACCGCCAGATCCTGATCGAGATACAGCCCAGCCCCCCACTGATCCTCAGGCAGGAGCTGAGCCAGGCCAGGCGTGGCGATCAGACATAACAATAGATAAACAAACTTGAGTGTTTGCATAGTCAACAGGCCTGTTGATCCCGGCAAAAGATTAACCTGAATCCGTGGTTTAAATGCAGTGCCTGGCTCCGCATTTAAGCCACGGATTCAGGAATTAAATAAGGCTTCTTCTAATTACGTCCGGCCCGGGCTTCAGACCGGCTCGCCGGCAATCCCCTCTCCCGCACCCTCCCGGCCGAACCAGAACGCGGCATCCTTGTCGAGAAACTCCGCATACGGCAGGTAGTGAGACCCATCACAGGAGAAGGTCAGGCTGACCAGGCCGTTGAAGATGTTCAGTGAGGCCGAGCGCAGGTAGATGGTGTCGTCGGCAAAGCGCAGTGCCTGTAATCCGCCCAGCACCGCGCTGATCTGTTCGCAGGGGATGAGGGCGTCCTGCGGATAGTCCCGGCGCGGATAGGCCAGGCAGACGTTGGGGTCGGAAAAGGCGTCGCCCTGCAGGATGCGATAACGATAGGGGTCGTCCATGGTCCACACCGTCGCCCGGCTGCTGGAAAAGTGCAGCACGCACTGAAACACGCCGTGGGCGACCACCAGTTCTTCCAGAATCGACACCGCCTGATCGATATGTTTATCCAGCAGGCTCTCCACCCGGGTCTGCTGGAAGACCGTGCCGCGGATCGAGGGATCGCCCTTGAGCTGCTGCCATTTCGACGGCTCTTCATACAGCTCGCCCATGGAGGGCAGGTTGCGCAGATCGAGATCGACCCCCAGATAACCCACCGCCGCTCCCTCCCGATAGAGCGTGTGCAGGGCAGTCAGCGAGGGACGGCGGGCCGACAGGCTGATATAGGCCTCGGAAAGCACATAGTCCCGATCCGCGCGCACCTCTTTCATGTAGGGGCGCGGCGCGCGGTCACGGCCGAAGTGTCCGGGCATGCGCCCCGCGCTGCCGACGTTATCCGATAGCTGGACGCCCTGCAGGTCCACCACATACAGGTAGGTGCAATAGGGGATGGTCTCAAACCGGGACAACAGCACCTGGGTCAGCGCCTCCCGCCCAGGCCAGGCCTGCTCGCAGGCCAGGGCGGCCCGCTGCACCGGCTCCTCGAGCAGGCCATACACTACCGCCCGCTGTTTGCGGATGCTGTCTTTCCAGGATGTGTGCACGCGTGTCTGACTCCCCTTTCCACTCTTTTCCAATGCCCCGGTAAACGATGGTTCGCAGGGCTGCTGTAAGACCCAGAGTAGCGCAATCGGGCGACCCTGGGCGGCAAAGCGTCGGCCCGGCAGCCGCCCGCCCGTTAATATATGCACAGTTTTTATCCATTTATGGCATACTGCGCGCCACATTTTCACCTCGTCGCTGCGTTTTTGCTCTACGGGCTGTTCTGCGGATGTTCCACAGACCGGACCCCACCGCCTGACGACAGCCGCGGCGAGTCTGCGGCCATTAATCATCTCCATCAACAATCCCGGTAGGAATAAGACCTTGTTAGCTTCAGCGAATATCACTATGCAGTTTGGCGCCAAGCCATTATTTGAGGACGTCTCCGTCAAGTTCGGCGACGGCAACCGCTATGGCCTGATCGGCGCCAATGGCTGCGGTAAATCCACCTTCATGAAGATCCTGGGGGGCGACCTCGAACCCACCTCGGGCAATGTCTCCAAGGATCCCAACGAGCGCATCGGCAAGCTGAAACAGGACCAGTTTGCCTACGAGCAGTTCAGCGTAGTGGATACCGTGATCATGGGTCACGAGGATTTATGGAAGGTAAAGGCCGAACGCGATGCGATCTACGCCAACCCGGAGATGTCCGAGGAAGATGGCATGCGGGCCGCCGAGCTGGAGCACGACTTCGCCGAAATGGACGGCTACACTGCCGAGGCGCGCGCCGGCGAGTTGCTGCTGGGCGTGGGCATCCCCGTGGAGCAGCACTTTGGACCGATGAGCGAGATCGCCCCGGGCTGGAAATTGCGCGTGCTGCTGGCCCAGGTGCTGTTTGCCGAACCCGACATCATGCTGCTGGACGAGCCCACCAACAATCTGGACATCAACACCATCGGCTGGCTGGAGGGTGTGTTAAACGAACGCAACTGCACCATGATCATCATTTCCCATGATCGTCATTTCCTCAACAGCGTCTGCACCCACATGGCGGATCTGGATTACGGTGAGCTGCGCATCTATCCCGGCTCCTACGATGCCTACATGACCGCCGCGACCCAGGTGAACGAACAACTGGCCGCGGACAATGCCAAGAAGAGCGCCCAGATTGCCGACCTCAAGGCCTTCGTCAGCCGCTTCTCGGCCAATGCCTCCAAGTCAAAGCAGGCGACCTCGCGGGCCAAGCAGATCGACAAGATCCAGCTGACGGAGGTAAAACCCTCCAGCCGCCAGAGCCCCTTCATCCGCTTTGAACAGGACAAGAAATTACACCGCCTGGCCCTGGAGGTAGAAGGCCTGAGCAAACACTTCGATGAAGAACTGTTTTCCGGACTCAACCTCACCGTCGAGGTAGGCGAGCGGGTTGCCGTGATCGGCCCCAACGGTATCGGCAAGTCGACCCTGCTGAAATGTCTGGTCGGCGATCTGCAACCCAACGCGGGCAAGGTGAAATGGTCGGAAAATGCCGAGATCGGTTATTACGCACAGGACCACGCCGCCGACTTTGCGCAAGACAAGACCCTCTATGACTGGATGGACGACTGGGGCAAGGACAGCGATGACGAGCAGATCATTCGCGGCACGCTCGGGCGTTTATTATTTTCCCAGGACGACATCAACAAATCGGTGAAGATCATTTCCGGTGGCGAACAGGGTCGCATGCTGTTTGGCAAACTGATGCTGAAGCGCCCCAATATCCTGGTAATGGATGAACCCACCAACCATCTGGACATGGAATCCATCGAGGCGCTCAACCTGGCGCTGGAGAACTATCCAGGCACGCTAATTTTCGTTAGCCATGACCGCGAGTTCGTGTCTTCATTGGCCACCCGCATTATCGAGCTGACGCCGACCGGCATCAACGACATCCACGGCGACTATGAAGACTACCTGCGCAGCAAGGCCGCGCCATCCGCCAATGGCAGGATCAGCGCCTGACCTCTCGCGGCTCGCCAGCATGAACCCCACCGACTTTTCCTCGCTCCCGCTGGGCGCTGCGTTACTGGAAAACCTCGCCTCGCTGGGGTACGCGACGATGACCCCCATCCAGGCGCAGAGTCTGCCGCCGATTCTGGCCGGCAAGGATACCATCGCGCAGGGCAAGACCGGCTCGGGCAAGACTGCGGCCTACGGTCTGGGGCTGCTGGCGGCGCTCAACCCGAAACAGTTCCGCGTGCAATCCCTGGTGCTGTGTCCCACCCGCGAGCTGGCCGACCAGGTGTCCAGAGAGCTGCGCCGTCTGGCCCGCGGCATTCAGAACATCAAGGTGCTGACGCTGTGCGGCGGCATGCCCTTCGGCCCCCAGGTCGGCTCGCTGGAACACGGCGCGCATATCGTGGTCGGCACTCCCGGGCGCATCGAGGAACACCTGCGCAAGGGCACCCTGGTGCTGGAGCGACTGAAGATCCTGGTGCTGGACGAGGCGGATCGCATGCTGGACATGGGCTTTCAGGAAAGCCTGGATGCCATCATCGCGCAGACCCCCGCCCGCCGTCAGACCCTGCTGTTCAGCGCCACCTACCCGGAAAAGATCCAGTCAATTGCCGCGCGCATCATGCACCAGCCGGTGATGGCGCAGGCCACCGCCAGCCATGATGCAAGCAGCATTGAGCAGCGCTTCTATAAACTCGACGACGAGCCGGCGCGGCTGACCGCCGTGCGCCTGTTGCTGCTACAGCATCGGCCCACATCCAGCCTGGTATTCTGCAACACCAAGCGCGAAACCCAGCAGCTGGCGGACGAGCTCATCGCCCATGGCTTCAGCGCCCTGGCCCTGCACGGCGATATGGAGCAGCGTGACCGCGACCAGACCCTGGTGCGATTCACCAACCACAGCGCCTCGGTACTGGTGGCCACGGATGTCGCCGCCCGCGGCCTGGACATCGACGCCCTGGATGCGGTGATCAACTACCAGCTCGCCCACGATACCGAGGTACACGTGCACCGCATCGGCCGCACCGGCCGGGCCGGCAACAAGGGCCTGGCCTGCACCCTGTACACCGAGCAGGAAAGCTACCGGCTGGCCCTGCTGGCAGACTATCTGGGCCATGCCATCGACCCCCAGGGCCTGCCGCCGCTGGAGCTGCTGGACACGCCCGCCTACCCGGCCAGCATGGTGACCCTGCAGATTGACGGCGGCAAAAAACAGAAGCTGCGGGCGGGCGATATCCTCGGCGCGCTCACCGGCGAAAAGGGCATCGACGGCGACCAGGTCGGCAAGATCATGCTGGCGGATAACTGGGCCTTCGTGGCGGTGCAGCGAACCGCCGCCCGCACCGCGCTCAGAAAATTGACCGACGGCAAGCTCAAGGGGCGTTCGTTCAGGGTGCGGCAGATTCAGGTCTAGCGCTTTTTCCGCACCGCTCGGTGCCCGCGCGCGACCTCGGCCGAACGCTGGCCATCCCGATGCCCTGGCTTGGGCTTCTTCGGCCGTTTCGGTTTGATCGGCCGCGTATCCAGCCGCGAGGGCGGCACATCATGCACGGGTTCAAAGCCGTCCACCAGGCGGCGCGGCAACAGCTGCCGGATCAGCCGTTCAATGTCCGACAGCTGCTTGAATTCGTCCGCGCTCACCAGCGACACCGCCTTGCCGGCGGCCCCGGCGCGGCCGGTACGGCCGATGCGGTGCACATAGTCCTCGGCCACGTTGGGCAGGTCGAAATTCACCACCTGCGGCAGCTGGCTGATGTCCAGACCGCGGGCCGCGATATCCGTGGCCACCAGGATGCGGATCTTGCCCTGTTTGAAATCGGCCAGCGCCCGGCTGCGCGCCCCCTGACTCTTGTTGCCGTGGATCGCCGCCGCCCGAATCCCCCGCTCCATCAGGTAACGGGTCAGGCGGTCGGCGCCGTGCTTGGTGCGAGCAAACACCAGCACCTGCTGCCAGTCGTTGTCGAGGATGAGCTGGGCCAGCAGGGCGGGCTTCTGTTTCTTGTCGACCGGGCAGATCCACTGCTCGACCGTGGTCGCCGTGGTCTGGCGGGGGCTGACGGCGATCTCCAGCGGCTGCTGCACCATGCCCTTGGCCAGGCTGCGCACCTCTGTGGAGAAGGTCGCCGAGAACATCAGGTTCTGCCGACGCGCGGGCAGGGCGGCGAGAATCCTGCGGATGTCGTGGATAAATCCCATGTCCAGCATGCGATCGGCCTCGTCCAGCACCAGCACCTCCAGCCGATCGAAACGCACCGCCCGCTGCTGATACAGGTCCAGCAGCCGTCCGGGGGTGGCGACCAGCACGTCGACCCCCTTGCGCAGCTGCATCATCTGCGGATTGATCTTCACGCCGCCAAACACCACCGCGGAACGCAGCGCCAGATGTCGGCTGTAGGTCGCCACACTCTCGCCCACCTGGGCGGCCAGCTCGCGGGTCGGCGTCAACACCAGGGCGCGCGCCTGGTTGGCCGGGGCACGTTCGCCCCTCGACAGCAATTCCAGAATGGGCAGGGTAAAACCCGCCGTCTTGCCGGTACCGGTCTGCGCGGCCGCCATCACATCCCGGCCCTGCAGCACGGCGGGAATCGCCTCGAGCTGGATCGGGGTCGGGGTGTCGTAGCCCTTTTCGGCAACGGCCTTAAGGAGGGGGGCGGATAGTCCCAGGTCGGCAAAATGCGTAGACATAGATAGGAAGGTCTCTGGAGTCTGTCGGATTCAGGATGAATGGGCTGCGCAAGCGAAAGAGCAGCCGGGAACGGCCCCAACCCCTCCGGCCGGCGGCCGCCGAGTTTAGCGCAACTCGCGGGTCGCTGCCATGCGGCGGGCGGACTCCACTGAGAGCCTGTGAAAAAATCGCCAGCCTACTGCGGACGCCGCTTTGATGCAGGCCATCCTTGGCCTGCACCCTGCGGGCTACTGACGCAGTCCCGTTTCGTTCCTGACGAAACGGTGCGGCTGCAACGGCGTTGCGCTACGCGAAAACGGCGGTTATTTGGTCCACCAAACTCCCTTGTTTTCGCGTAGCGCGCCTTGTTTCGCTCGCAAATCGACGCCCTCGCTACGGCCGTCGAATTTTTCACAGGCTCTGAGGCGATTATTCCACCACCAGCCCCAGGTGAAACACCACATCCGGCGAGGCGTGCACGGTGGGGTCTTCGCCCACCATCAGTTCCAGCCGGGTGTTGCGGCCCAGCTGGAGCTCACCGCCCATGAGCAGCTGCACGGCGGCGGCGTTGACCTGCACCAGTCCGCTGTGGTCATACAGCGGGCTGTGCAGGTCGAGCTGTAGCTTCAGCGCCAGCCACGGCCGCAGCCGCGCGCCCGCGCCCAGGCTGCCAAAGGCCGCGAGGCGACGCTGCTGGTCGGCCAGCACCTCGCCGTCACCCATCCATAACAGGCCACCACCGCCATACAGGCTGCCGGCGAGGCCCCACCACGACCGTGCCCGGTCGGCGCTGGCCCACAGCGCGGCATCCACCGCCCCGCTGCCGCGCAGCTCGGCGCTGTCGCCGCTGGGCAGGCTCAGGGCACCGCGCAGCGCCACGCGGGTGGGGGCCCCCGGCGGCGACCACTGCCTGCCCAGGGTCAGGCGCAGATCCCCGATGCCCGACACCGGCTCGTTCAGCAGCAGCTCGGTCACGCCGTTGCGCTGATAGGAATAGGTGAGTCGATTGCGGGGGGCGGTATCGCGCCCCCCCTGGGGCAGGAAAAAGGTGTCGTGCCAGTCCTCGATGAAGGCGTCCAGCGAGCCGCCGGCATGGCGCACATAGGGGATCTGCATACCCCACTCCCAACCCCCGCCGATGCCGCGCGCATAGACAAAGGTGGTGCGGCTGGTCTCGCCGTCGAACAGCAGCGCCTCATCGGCCGTTTGCCGGAAGGTGTAGTTGTTGGCCAGATCGTGCACCAGGCGATAACGCGCCTGTGCCTCGTCCAGCACGCGGGCGTTATCGATCGCCGGCAGGCCGTGGATCTGGATGATGGGGCTCTGGTTGAAACTGAAAAACGGGCTGAGCGGCTGCGCCGCGAGGGGCGCGGGGAACGTGGGGAATAGGACGACGCAAACTGCCGGCCACAGCAGGCCGGCGGTTTTTCCGCAGGCCCTCAGTCTGCCGCCAGCCACGCACGCGCACGCTGCACCGCGGCGCGCACCTGTGCCGGCGCGGTCCCGCCCAGATGGTCGCGCGCGGCGACCGAACCTTCCAGGGTCAGCACCTCAAACACGTCGGCCTGGATATGGGCGGAAAAGCCCTGCAATTCCTCCAGCGCCATCTCCGACAGGTCGCGCCCCGTCTCTACCCCCAGGCGCACGGCCTTGCCCACCACCTCGTGGGCATCACGGAACGCCACCCCCTGGCGCACCAGATAGTCGGCCAGATCGGTGGCGGTGGAGAACCCCCGCCGCGCCGCCTCGCGCATATTGTCGCGTCTGGGACTGATCGCGGGGATCATGTCGGCAAACACCCGCAGGCTGGCGCGCAGGTTGTCCACCGTGTCGAACAGGGGTTCCTTGTCCTCCTGGTTGTCCTTGTTGTAGGCCAGCGGCTGGCCCTTCATCAACATCAGCAGGCTCATGAGATTGCCGGTAACACGCCCGGCCTTGCCCCGGATCAGCTCGGGCACATCCGGATTCTTCTTCTGCGGCATGATGGATGAGCCGGTGCAGAAGCTGTCGCCCAGCTCGATAAAGGCAAACTGCGCCGAGGCCCACAGGATCAATTCCTCGGAGAAGCGGGAGAGGTGCACCATGGTCAGCGCGGCGGCGGCAACAAATTCGATGGCGAAATCCCGGTCACTGACCGCATCCAGCGAGTTTTCCGCGGGGGCGTCAAATCCCAGCAACTCGGCCGTGTAGTGGCGATCGATGGGATAGGAGGTGCCCGCCAGGGCCGCGGCGCCCAGGGGCATCACGTTGACGCGCCCGGCGCAGTCGCTGAGCCGGCCATGATCGCGTTTGAGGTTTTCAAACCAGGCCAGCAGGTGGTGGCCAAAGGTCACCGGCTGGGCGGTTTGCAGATGGGTAAAGCCGGGCATGATGGTATCGGCCTCCTGCTCGGCCAGGTCCACCAGGGCGGTTTGCAGGCGCCGCAGCTCGGCGATGATGGTGCCGATCTCGTCGCGCAGATAGAGGCGGATATCGGTCGCCACCTGATCGTTGCGGGAGCGCCCGGTGTGCAGCTTTTTACCGACCTCGCCGATGTTTTCGATCAGCCGCGCCTCGATATTCATGTGCACGTCTTCACGGCTGATCGACCACTGAAATTCACCGCGTTCGATCTCGCCGCGAATCGTCTCCAGCCCCGCATGAATGGCATCGCGTTCAGCCGCGGTGAGCACCCCCACTTTCGCCAGCATGCTGGCGTGGGCGATGGAACCGGCGATATCGTGCGCATACAGGCGCTGGTCAAAACCCACAGAGGCGGTAAAGGCCTCCACAAAGGCATCCGTGGGTTCGGTGAAACGCCCGCCCCAGGGTTTTTCAACGGTATCGCTCATAGGTGTTATGGCCCTTTTTATATTTGCTTATGTGGGTGCGGGTGTCGTCGCCAGATCGCCGGCCATGTCCATGAACGGCATTTGCCGAGCCAATCTACAGACTCCGACCGGCGTCCTCAAGATGCCGCGCATTATAGACGATAATGACCTTGGGCCCTACTGCAATGCGGGCCACACTCCGATAGACTGACCGACAATGAGCCAACGCCCAGACACCGCACCCCGGCCACAGCCGCCAGCCAGCAAGGCCAGCGATAATTTTTTTCTGCCGGATTTCTGCAATGTGCGCATGGTGTTTGCGGTGGTGGTGATCAGCGAACTGCTGGCCATCGTGCTCACCCTGTCCCCCCCGCAAACCGCTGTCAGCCGCTGGAATGACCTCAGCATCATCTCCCTGTTTATACAGTGGGTCGGGCTGAGCAGCGCGGCGGTACTGTGCATGGCGCGCCCATGGCTGGCGCGCATGTCGGAGACCCGCGCCGCCACGATAAGCTACTTTCTGTTATTGATGACCACCCTGCTGATCACCGAGCTGGCCTTCTGGGTGGGGGGTTATGTGCAGCTGGATAACTGGCAGCCCAATTTCTGGCAACCCAGCGACTGGCAACAGGAGCTGCTGCTGCGCAATCTCGGCATCAGCGCCATCGTCAGCGCCATCGTGCTGCGTTATTTTTATATCCAGCTCCAATGGAAACAGAATGTACGCGCCGAGGCCCAGTCGCGGTTACAGGCATTACAGTCACGGATTCGCCCGCACTTTCTGTTCAACAGCCTCAACACCATCGCCAGCCTCACCCAGATCGACGCCGACCAGGCGGAGGCGGCGGTGGAAAATCTGGCCGACCTGTTTCGCAACAACCTGGCCGATGCCAGCCTGTACATCACCCTCGCCGACGAACTGCAACTGACCCGGCGCTATCTCGATATCGAAAAGTTGCGTCTCGGTGAGCGCCTGCAACTGCGCTGGAGCATCGACGAGCTTCCGGCCGAGGCCTCGGTGCCCCGGCTGATCCTGCAACCGTTACTGGAAAACGCCATCTACCACGGCATCGAACCGATGAGCAACGGCGGCACCATCGGCATTGATGGCCACGTGTATGATCGGGAGATTTATATCTCCATCAGCAATCCGCGCCCCGCACAACACAACAACGAGCAGAAAAAGGGCAACCAGATCGCGCAGGACAATGTGCGCCAGCGGCTGGCCGCTATTTATGGTGAGTCCGGAAAGCTCAGCGTGCAGGAAGATGCAAGCGATTACATCATCACCCTCATCTTTCCCTTTCAACGCGGCCTGACGGACGCTCACCCCGAGACAGCCCACGCATGAAAATACTTATTGTGGATGATGAACCCCTGGCCCGCGCGCGCATGAACCGGCTGTTGCAGGATGTGCTGCATGCCGACATCGTGGGCGAGGCCAAAAGCGGCAAGGAGGCGCTGCTGCGCTCCAGCGTCCTGCACCCCGATGTTGTGCTGCTGGACATTCGCATGCCGGAGATGAGCGGACTGGAAACCGCGCTGCACCTGTCACAACTGCGCCATCCGCCGGCGGTGATCTTCACCACCGCCTTCAGCGAACACGCCCTGGCCGCCTTCGAGGCCAACGCCGTGGACTACCTGCTCAAACCTATTCGCCGCGAACGCCTGGAAGAGGCGCTCAAGAAGGCGCAAAAAATCAACCGCGCCCAGCTGCTGGAGCTGGGCAAGCAGGAAGCGGTCAGCCAGTCTCGCAGCCATATCAGCGCCTACATGGGCGGCAATTTACAGCTGGTGCCCTCGGAGAATATCTTCTATTTCCAGGCCGAGCAGAAATATGTCACCGCACACCACACCGAGGGACAGCTGCTGATCGATGATTCACTGAAATCACTGGAGGATGAGTACGGTGAGCGCTTTTTGCGGGTCCACCGCAACTCGCTGGTGGCCGTCAACTACATCGATGGCCTGGAAAAAGACAGTGACGGCCGCTATCACATCTGCTTTCGCAGCATCGATAACCGGATCGAGGTCAGTCGCCGCATGGTCGCCGCGACACGCCGGCGCCTGAAGGAAATGGGCAAGGTCTGAGAGCCCGTGAAAAAATCAGCGACGGGCTATTGCCCTAACAGGGAGTGGGAGACGTCGATCGCCTGTTCCAGATACTCGTCATACAGGCCCGGAGTCTGGTAGCCGACAATCTTGGGCACCAGGGGCTTGCCGCTGGCATCCACCAGCTCCAGGGTGGGCACGACATCAATGCCACGGCGCGTACCAAAACTGTCCGCACTGCGTTTGTGGCCGGAAAAATCACGCAGACTACCGTAGCTGTCCAGCATTACCTTGCGCAGGATGACGCGTTGCGGATCCACGCCCGCCTTGCGCATCGGCCCCAGCACCTCGGCCTCCAGCCGCTTGCAGTAGCCGCAGTCCTCGGTGGAGAACATGAGCAGAATGGGCACGCCCTTTTCCTGCGCCAGGGCACCCAGCGCGGCCAGGTCTTTCGTCGTCGTCACCCGCAAGGCCTCGGCCACGGTATCGCTATCAGCATACTCATCGTCAGCAGCGGCAGCGGCGAGGGCCAGGCCGGCGCAGACGATGCCGATCCCCAGCATGGCGATCCGGCGCAGCCTCAGGCGCCTGCCGGGGGGCTGGGTGAGGTCGCTGGACGGTAGAGATGATGATAGAGATGATAGAAAAGACGACATGTCATGCCCTCCTGAGTGGTGTTAATAGGATCACTGGCATAAACCATTAGTTCCCTGGCCATTTTCCTGGACACCCGTCTAGAAATCTATTTGCACCGCCGAGAATAGCCCGCATTCCGCATCGCCGCCGCAGGATCACCCATGTTATCGGCCCTTCACTGGCCCAGCATCTCGCGCAGATTCGACAGGTGGGCCCGGCCGCGCTCCTGCTGTTCCACCGGGTCCGCCTCATGGCCCCGGCCTTCCCAGGACAGGTCATCCTCGGGCAACTCGGTCAAAAACCGGCTGGGTTCGCAGTCCACCACCTCGCCGTGCTTGCGCCGCCGCGCGGCCATGGTGAAGGTCAGCGTCTTCTGCGCCCGGGTGATGCCGACGTAGGCCAGGCGGCGCTCCTCCTCTACATCGTCCGCCTCCAGGCTGGCGTGATGGGGCAGCAGATTTTCCTCCATGCCGACGATAAACACGTGCGGGAATTCCAGCCCCTTGGCGGCATGCAGGGTCATCAACGAGATACAGTCATCTCGCGCCTCTTCCTCGTTGCGTTCCAGGATATCCATCAGCGTCATCTGCGCCACCAGTTCGCCGAGGCTGGCATTGTCCTCGCTCTTTTCCGCCATGCGCGCCAGCCAGTCCACCAGGTCGTTGACATTGCCCATGCGCCGCTCGGCGGTCTTTGGGTCGTTGCTGACGTCCAGTAGCCAGTCCTCGTAACGCACATCGCTGATCAGTTCGCGCACCGCGGCCACCGGGTCACCGCGTTCGGCCAGCTCGGCCTTCGCCTTCAGCCAGTTGATGAATTCCCGCACCCGGGTCATCGCCCGGTAGCTCAACTGCGTTTCCAGCCCCAGCTCGTCACAGGCGTCGCACATGCTCACCCCGCGGCTGCCGGCATAGGTGGCGATCTTCTCCAGCGTGGCCGGGCCGATCTCGCGGCGCGGGGTGTTGACCACGCGCACAAAGGCCGTGTCGTCATCCGGGTTCACCATCAGCCGCAGGTAGGCCATGATGTCCTTCACCTCCTGATAGGAGAAAAACGAGGCTCCGCCGGAGATCTGGTACGGCAGCTGGTTCTCGCGCAGGCCCTTTTCAAACAGCCGCGACTGATGATTGCCGCGATACAGAATGGCGTAATCGCTGAACCGACCGCCGCGCTGGAATTTGTGCGCCAGCAGGCGCGACACCACCTGCTCGGCCTCGTGCTCTTCATTGCGCGCCTGCACCACCTTGATGGGATCGCCGTAACCCAGCTCCGACCACAGCCGTTTTTCAAACACGTGCGGATTGTTGCCGATGAGCTGGTTGGCGGCCTTGAGGATACGCCCGCTGGAGCGATAGTTCTGCTCCAGCTTGATGACCTTGAGGGTGGGAAAGTCCTCCTTCAGCAGGGCCAGATTCTCCGGCTGGGCACCGCGCCAGGCGTAGATGGACTGGTCGTCATCACCCACCACGGTCAGCGCGCCGCGCACCCCGACCAGGTTCTGCACCAGGCGGTACTGGGCGCTATTGGTGTCCTGGTATTCGTCCACCAGCAGATAGCGGATATGGTTCTGCCAGCGATCCAGCACCTCGGGATAGTCACTGAACAGCTGTGCGGGCAGGCCGATCAGGTCATCGAAATCCACCGCGTTATAGGCCCGCAGGTGACGGTCGTACTCCTCGAACAGCATCGAGGCGGCCGTCAGCCTGGGATCGCCGTTGGCCAGCAGCTGGGCCTGCGCCGGGCTGACCATGTCATTTTTCCAGTGGGAGATCTGCCACTGCATCTCCTGGGTCTGCTCGTCGGCATCGAAGGCGCGCCGCATCAGTTCCTTAATCAGGGCCTGTGAATCCTGGCTGTCGTAGATGGAAAAACCCTTGCGCAGCCCCAGCACCTTGCCCTCGCGCTTGAGGATATTGAGGCCGAGATTGTGGAAGGTGGAGACCCGCATGCCGCGCCGCTCCCTGGCCACCAGCTCGCCGGCGATGCGCGCCTGCATCTCGCGCGCCGCCTTGTTGGTAAAGGTCACGGCGGTGATGTGGTGGCCCTTGATACCGCAGTTCTGTACCAGGTGCGCGATCTTCTGGGTAATCACGCGGGTCTTGCCGGAACCGGCGCCGGCCAGCACCAGCAACGGGCCATCGATATAACGCACGGCCTCTTTCTGACGGGGGTTGAGATCAAACATCGGGGACTAATGACCAACTACGGGGAATGGAGTCGGCTATTCTACCCCAAGCCAGTGGCGCTTAAACGCCCGGGCAAAAAAATTCTGCGCCACCTTGACCCATACGGCGCACCGCACTATAGTTCGAAACATGTCGAATTATCTAACGAGCCTCCTAAATGGGGACGCCGCCACCCTGGCCGAGGCCTTCAAGGCCCTGTCCAACCCGCATCGGCTGAGGATATTCCAGCAGCTGCTGGGCTGCTGCACGCCGGGCACGGTCTGCTCCCCCGAACAGGCCGCCCGCCATTGCGTGGGCGATCTGGGTAACGGACTGGACATTGCGGCGTCTACCCTTTCGCACCACATCAAGGAACTGAGCCGGGCCGGGCTGATCCAGATGGAGCGTCGCGGCCAGCACGTGGATTGCTGGGTCGAGGCCGAAACGGTGCAGGCCCTGAGTCAGTTTTTCCAGCCGGGCGCGCCGCCCGTGGCGGATAAATCGGACAAATGACCCGGCGCTGACAACGGCCGACACCCTGCTAATAATCACAACACGCGACACCACAGTAAATCACAGATTGAACAACGATCAGGAGAATCACATGGACCAGAAAACCCACGACGACATCCGCCAGAACGTGCGCGAGAGTTACGCCGAGGTCGCCGAGGCCAGCAACGCCGGCAGCTGCTGCGGCGTCGAGGCCAGCTGCTGCGGGGTCTCTGATGACACCGCCATCAACACCCTCATCTCGACCCGCATGGGTTACTCGCAGGGCGATCTGGATGTCGTGCCCAGCGGTGCCGACATGGGTCTGGGTTGCGGCAATCCCCGCGCCATTGCCGGCCTGCGGCCCGGCGAGACCGTGGTGGATCTGGGCAGCGGCGGCGGCTTCGATGCCTTTCTCGCCGCTCAGGAGGTCGGCGCCAGCGGCCACGTCATCGGCGTGGACATGACCCCCGCCATGATCAGCAAGGCGCGGGCCAATGCGCTCAAGGGCCACTATGCCCAGGTCGAATTCCGGCTTGGCGAGATCGAGCACCTGCCCATCGCCGACAACAGCGCCGACGTCATCATCTCCAACTGCGTCATCAACCTGTCGCCCAACAAGGCCCAGGTCTTCAGTGACGCCTTCCGCGTCCTCAAGCCCGGCGGTCGGCTGGCCATCTCTGACGTGGTCGCCAGCGCCGAGATGCCGGAGGACATGAAGAACGACCCCCTGCTGCACGCCGGCTGCATGGCCGGTGCGGAACTGGTGCAGGAACTGGAAAAGATGATCGCCGCCGCCGGCTTTGAGGCGATTCACATCGCGCCGAAAGATGAGTCGCGGGCGTTCATCAAGGACTGGGCCCCTAACCGGGGCGTCGAGGACTATGTATTATCCGCCACCATCGAGGCGATCAAACCCGGCGGCGGGTGTTGTTGCTAGGCGCCTACCACTCCCAGACCTAACTACAAAAAAGGGCCCCACCAATAATATTTGGCGGGACCCTTTTTGTACTCACTGATACCGCGACTCAGGTTCGGCGCAGCACAGGGACACCGGCAATGGCCGCCCGCCAACCATCAGGACCAGTCGTTTTCCAGCGTGACCACCGCCGGCAGGCTGACAATAAACGTCGAGCCCTTGCCCTCTGTGCTGCTCACATGAATATCGCCGCCCATCGTCCGGCACAGCGTGCGGCTGATGACCAGCCCCAGACCGGTGCCGCCAAACTGCCCCGAGCGGTGGCTGTGCGCCTGCTGGAATGCCTGAAACAGGCCGGACACCTGCTCGGCACTCATCCCCATGCCGCTATCGGTCACGGTAAAAAACAGGGTGCCGCCATCATCATCGTCGGTGCGGCACACGTTCAGCTCGACCGTGCCCTGGCGGGTAAACTTGGCCGCATTGCTCAACAGATTCAAAATTGACTGACGCACCCACATGCTGTCGGCCTCCATTTCACCCAGCTCACCCTCACAGCTGACCAGCAACCGGTTGTTATTTTCCTTCACCAGCATGCCGGCAGTGCTCACCACATCCTTCACCATATCGGCGACACTGAACCGCTCCAGATGTATCTCCATCTTGCCGGCCTCAATCTTGGAGAGGTCCAGAATACTATTGATGAGCTTCAGCAGATGGTGACCTGAGGAATAGATCTTCTCCAGATCATCCGCCAGATCGTTGGCGCCCAGTGCGCGGGCATCTTCATTCAGCAGCTCGCTATAACCAATAATCGCATTCAGGGGGGTACGCAGCTCGTGACTCATATTGGCCAGGAAGGTGCTTTTCGCGCGATTGGCCTGTTCGGCCTGTTCACGCAGGATCTGCAGATCGGCGGTGCGATCACGCACCAGCTCCTCAAGCTGATGACGGTGGGCGTGCAGTTCATCCTCGGCCCGTTTCTTTTCACTGATGTCGCGCAGCGTAACGATATAACTCCAGTTATCGCCGATCTGCATTTCCGCTACCGAGACCTCGACCGGGAAGCGCGTATTGTCCTTGCGGGCAAGCTGGATCTCGTGTCGCCTGCCCACATCGGCCAGCTGCTCCTGCCCCAGGAAATGCCACAGACCGGGCTCGCAGGCGCCCGTATTGATGTCACAGGCGAACTGGCTGACACAGTTGCCCACCACCTCGCTGGCCAGGTAACCGGTAATATGTTCCGCCGCCGGATTGAAGGTTTGCACGATGCTATTGGCATCAATGGTCATCACCCCATCCATCATATTGTCCAGCAGGGCCCGAAAATGGAGTTCGCGTCCCCGCAACAGATTTTCGGCACGCCGACGTTCGGTGATGTCGCGAAAAAATACCGACAGGCCGCTGGGATGCGGGTAGGCCTGTGTCTCCACCCAGGTGTCGGACGGTGCGTAATAGGCCTCAAAGGCGACCTGCACATCGTCCTGTATCGCGCTCTGAAACTGCTCTACAAAGGTTGCGGACAGGCCGGGAAACCGATCCCACAGCACACTGTTTAGCACCTCATGGCGCGATACCTGAAATAATTTTTCCGCCTGTTGGTTACAGTATTCGATCACGTAATCCGCGCTCACGGAAAGATAGGCATCATTGGTGGATTCAAGAATATGCGTCAGCTGTTGATTGGCACGCAACAGGTCATAACCCGCTGTCTTGCGCGCGGTGACATCGCGCAGAAACACCTTGATCATCGGCGCATTGTTGAGCATCAACAGATTGGCATGCACGTCGACATACACTATCGCCTCGCCCGGCCGCTGGATCACCGCCTCGAAATAGGTGGCGCCATTGTGTCGAATATCACGCAGGGCCTTCAGGCTTTGGGCGCCATCGGAAAAGTAGCCATCCAGCTGAGCACCGATCAGCGTATCAGCATCGGTGTTGAACAGTGTGGTTGCGGCCGTATTGGCCTCCATCACCGTCAGGGCCTCATCCAGCAACACGATGGGGCAGGAGGCCATTTCGTTTAGCAGCCGAAAACGCTCCTGCCGCTGCATCTCATGCTCAACATCCACCACCGCATGAGATGAAGGAAGCGGCGCCGAGGCGCCCGCCTCCAACCGCTCGTTTTTCAGATATTCCGCCAGGCGATTCGCCAGCTGCCGGGCCAACTGATCCACACCGGCAATTTCCTTGTCAGAAAACGGGGGATCGGCATCGGCACGACCGACAATCATCATTGCGTACACCGTGCCTGCCGCCTGCACCGGTACGGCCAGCAACTTTACGATAGAAAACAATGCCGCAAACGCGGACTCTTCCTCAGGCACCGGGGCGGACAACTCGAAGGCCGCGGCGCCACCGGCAGCAAACACCCGGGGAATGATCGATGAACCGTCAACCGGGATCGCAATCTGCGCATCAAATGGCACGCTTTTCGAACCATGCACCACCATCGACAGGCAGCCATTATCGACATCATGCGCAAACACAATATGCTCGCCGTAGGGCAGCTGACGTCGGATTCCGGGGAAATTGGCTCGCACACAACGCTCAATCGAGGCGACGGCGTGATGCTGAGAGGACAAATTCAAGCTAGCTTGTGACATAGATGACGGGAACACCCATTGGCGCAGCAGACATTCCGAATACCCCTAATAAAACCGCCAGCACTCAAGACCTCCGTCCCCGCACTGGCGTGCCCAAATCAGTGGGCCAATACAGGTTCATCCGTGAAGCTGATACCTGTGACTATTTTCATTTTTCGGATATCTATATCGAGCATAACGTAAAAACCTTGAGCCGCAGACACAAATTTTACAACTCGCTCAGCGCCCGCAATGCCAGCACCTCGATGCGATGACCCGTTACCCGCCATTGCAGGTCAACGTCATACAAACGCATGCCAAAGGTCTGCGGCGATTCGTCATCCGCGCGATAGGCCGGGCGTGGGTCGGCCTGCAGTATCTGTTCGATCAGCAGCCGCAGGTCGGGGATGTCGGCCGCCAGGGCGGCGCATTGCCGCTCCGCCAACTCACTAAAGCCCACCGTCAGACCGGATACCGGCGCCTGTGCGGCAAACCCGCCCCGTGCCTCGGGCAAGGCATCGGCATAGGGCACATAGGGCTTGATATCCAGCACCGGCGTGCCATCCAGCAGGTCGGCACCGCGTAGCTGCAATCGGCAGTGCCCGGATCGGCAATCTATAGCTTCCAGTTCCACCGCTGACAGGCCGATGGGGTTCGGCCGAAACGGGGCGCGTGAGGCGAACACCCCTACGCGTCGGTTGCCACCCAGGCGCGGCGGCCGAACCGTCGGCTTCCAGCCCTCACGCAGCGCTCGATGAAACACGAACACCACCCAGATATGCGAGAAACCCTCCAGCTCGGCCAGCGCCTCGGGACAGTCATAGGGTGCATATAATTCCAGTGTTGCCTGCGCCGCCGTCACCAAACCCGGCTGGCGGGGGATGCCAAACTTTTCCTTAAAACAGGAATGGATTACGCCAATGGGCTGGAAAGAAAGGGGCATCATCAAGTCTCGTCGTTTCGGTCTCATCACTCATCGCTGCGCGGCCGCGCAACCGTCGCTGCACACCCGTGTCGGCCTCGGCTTCTGCACCCAGGCCATGATCGATAACGCTGGCGCAGGCGGCGCAATATCACGCAAAATACACCAAATTTGAATTCAGTGGTTGGCTGACTCTATGATGGCCTGCCTTAGAACCTGAATCCCCAGCGCAGGATAGCCTCGTCAATGAAACGCTTCACCTTTAAAAACCTGTTCAAACGCTCCACCGAGGCCAACAAATTCAAGGAACGCCGACAGCGCGCACGCCCCGAGGGGGGCTACGATCTGACAATCCTGATTGTTGATGATTCACGCACCGTGGTCGCCGCCTTCACCAAGGTGCTTACCCAGGCGGGATTTAAAACGATCACGGCCAGCAATGGCATCGAAGGTGTGGCCAGGGCCAAGGCGGATCTGCCGGATCTTGTGTTGATGGATGTGGTAATGCCGGGGCTCAATGGTTTTCAGGCAACGCGGCAGATTCGCAAGGCGGAGTCCACCTCACACATTCCCATCATCATCGTCAGCGGGGAACAGCAGGCTACCGAACAGTTCTGGGGAAAACGGGTGGGCGCCAATGCCTTTCTCACCAAGCCCGTCGATCGCGGTCAATTCTTTGCCACCATTTTCGACACCCTCAAACTAAAGGCTGTCTGAAACTGCCACGCGGCACCTGCGCCAGACCAAAATCGCCCTGTGCCCCCACTGTCTGACAGGTAGAATGCCGGTCAGCACGATGGCAACAGACTGCCGTCAATATTTGTAGGACAGGGTCAGGAAATTGAAGTTGATGCCGTGATTCGGCACCCGCACCGAACCATTGGAATAGTGCTGAAACTTGTAACCCAGGGCCCATTGCTTACGCTCACCGAAACGCATTCCTACACCGAACAGATCCGAGAACTGGAAGTTAGAACCAAATTCATGGTCTTCCAGGCGACTAACGGTAAACAGATACACGCCTACGCCCACATCAAGATAGGGCTCGATATAGCCAGTCCGGCCGGTAAACCGGAACATCGGCGTAAATCCCACGGTGACATTGGCGCCATCCTGACTGGCATCCCGGGTACTCTGCCATTTGGAAAAATCTAACTGCCAATAGGTGCTTAATCGCCAGCCAAAGACGGTCATCAGATTGTCATTCCAGTCCCATTCCGCGCCGGCGCGAACCACATACACATGCTCGCCCCCGCCCAGCTCCATCGACACCCTGTCAGCCTGAAGCGGATTGGTGGTGGCGATCAACACCGCCGTCGCCGCCGCGGAGGCCTTCCACAAAAAGGACTCTATGGGCTGATTGGCATGCGCCTGAGGCAGGATAAAAAGGAAAAGTGAAAATACAATCAGGGTGGATCTTGATGCTAAAGCAATAAGGCGCATAAACTTACGATACCGTATGATTTTACAGAAGCCGGAAGTATAACCAAGCGCCCCAGCGGGATCCAGACACTGCCATCGATACAGCCCGTCTGTATCCGTGGGGAGAAACAAACCATGCAGGCCATCACTCAATTTTTGAATACCATCAGTGGGCTGATCTGGGGCCCCATGATGCTGGTGCTGCTGCTGGGCACGGGCATATTCCTCAGCGTCGGCCTCAGGGCCATGCCCTGGCGGCATCTGCTCGCGGCTTTCGCGCTATTGTGGCGCGGGCGGGCCTCCACCGCCAATGGCGACATCACCCCTTTTCAGGCCTTGATGACGGCGCTCGCCGCTACCATCGGCACGGGCAACATCGCCGGCGTCGCCACCGCGATTTTTCTCGGCGGACCCGGCGCCGTTTTCTGGATGTGGATCACCGCACTGCTGGGCATGGCCACCAAATACAGTGAGGCCCTGCTGGCGGTTAAATACCGTGAAGTCGATGAGCGCGGTCGCTACGTGGGCGGCCCCATGTACTACATCAAGAACGGTCTCGGCAATAACTGGAAATGGCTGGGCATTGCCTTCGCCCTGTTCGGCATGATTGCCGCCTTTGGCATTGGCAACATGGTGCAGGCCAATTCCGTGGCCGACGCGATGGGCAGTGCCTTCGCCGTCCCCGACTGGATCAGCGGCGTGGTCATGATGCTGCTGGCCGCAGTGGTGATTCTCGGCGGCATCCATCGCATTGGCGTGGTGGCTGCCCGCCTGGTGCCGTTCATGGCCCTCGCCTATGTGGCCGGGGCGCTATGGATCATTGTCTCGCACCTCGGCGAGGTGCCGGCGGCACTGGGCAGCATAATCGGCGACGCCTTCACCGGCACGGCGGCCACCGGCGGCTTTGCCGGGGCGGCGGTATGGGCAGCCATTCGCTTCGGCGTCGCCCGCGGCATCTTCTCCAACGAGGCCGGTCTGGGCAGCGCCCCCATTGCCCACGCCGCGGCGCGTACCAATGACCCCGTGCAGCAGGGCATGATCGGTATGCTCGGCACCTTCATCGACACCATCATTATCTGCACCATGACCGCGCTGGTGATCATCCTCACCGGCGCCTGGACCAGCGGTGAAACCGGCGCCGCCCTCTCCATGCTGGCCTTCAGCAGCGGCCTGCCCGACTTTGGTGCTCATATCGTGACCTTCGGCCTGGCGGTCTTCGCCTTCACCACCATCCTCGGCTGGAGCTATTACGGCGAACGCTGCGCCGAATTCCTGTTCGGCATCCGCGTCATCCTGCCCTATCGCGTGCTATGGCTCGCCGCCATTGTGGTCGGCGCACTGGGCAAACTGGAGATCATCTGGCTGCTGGCCGACGTGCTCAATGGGCTCATGGCCATCCCCAACCTCATCGCCCTGGTGGCGCTCAGCCCGGTGGTCTTCCAGCTGACCCGCGCCCACTTCTCGAAAAATACCCAATAAATTCAATCAACTATTCGGCCTCTCCGGCCACCTTCACCCATACACAGATTCGGTGTAGGGATAAAAAACTTCAATGGTTAAATTGTGGCCAATCACTGGCCAAAGCCGAATCCATGCCTTATCATGCGCCGCAAATTAGTAATCTCGAATATTAATATTCATTAATCTAGCTGGAGCAATGTCATGAAAGATCGCGTCTGTACGTCCTGTGGTTTTGAGGGCAAACCCGTCAAACAGTGTATTGAGAGCTTCCTGGTCGATGCCTTCATCTGGGGGATTGTCGGCAGTTTCGCGCTGATGACCGGCCTGATGCCGGCGCTGGCCATCCCGGCCGCATGGACCCTTTACCACCTGGTCAAATTCAACACCACCAAGTGTCCAAAGTGTGGCGACCTGGAGATGGTCAGCAAGCAAAGCCGCAAGGGCCGCCGGGCGCTGGACAAGGATGCCGGTCAGGTGCAGGTGTGGGTGAACAAGGAAGCCGCCCAGCACTAACCGCTATTAGTTAGAGTCCTCCGCCCCACCGGGCCGACCCCTTTACGGGGCGGTGGTGGCGGCGGTAAGGCCTTCGCCGTAAAACACCTTGATCAGGGTCTGCGCGCCCGGCAGCAGCTTGCGCAGCAACTCCTTATCCCCCGCCCGATAATAGTTCTCCATCTTGTGGATGCCCACGTGGGGCTCTTCGGGTTTGAAGAAGTTGAGATTGCCGTGCTGGGCAAAATAATAGGCCGACAGTAGCTCGGCATTTTTCCACGTCGGCAGCTGGTCCTTATAAAAGGCGATGACGGTTTCATAGTCATCGGTGGAAATCAGCTCAAGGATCGACAGGCCCTCGTATTTGGGTGGCCGCTCTTTCACCGCAAAGGTGCGAATGATCACCGCACCCGGATAGGCGGGGACACCCACCTGCGCCTGCTCGGGGATCACCGCGTCACGGGCACTCTGTGCCTGATAGCTGTCGCCCACCTCGGCCGGGATCTGCGGCCGCGAGGCAAAGGGCTCTGCCGCCGCATTCGCCGACAACACCATCATCCCCGTCAAAAGAAAAAGGCCACCGGCACGCGCGGCAGCCCGACTGAGTCTATTCAATGTCATAATCGTCCCATTGGCCAATGCCGAAAAACCGATTCAGGTCGGGTATCCCCATGCCGCCTCTGCACGGGCCGACCCTGCCTCTACTACTAAGCTATACCGGTAACCTATGCCGGCAGCCACAGCCCCACATATTCATCCACATCCGCATCCACCAGGCGACCGCCGACGTACAGCTTTTCCACCTCGTCGCGACTGATGGGCTGCTCCACGCCATCGGGATGTTCGTAGCGCCATTCTCCATTGATCACCAGCTCAAACAGGGTGACCATGATGTCGTCGAAACGTATCGCATGGTCGGCGGCCAGGCGCTTGAAATCAGCGATACGCAGACCGCGCCCCAGCTTTTGCACCTCTTCATTGACCAGCGCCGCCAGGGCGATATCCCATTTCGGCACCTCTTCATCAAAACCTCTTAACTGATCGTGTATCATTTCTGCCTCTCAATTGGTGCATGCCGCATTGCTTTTATGCCGTTGCTGTTCATGCCGTAAAAGCCGCGCCTTACCCTATGCGCTAAACAGCGGCGCGATGTCTGCCTCGAATGCTGGTCCTCGCTACCCCTTGTCCTGCCACGAGCCATGCCGCCATCCGCTGCTTTTTTCAGGCCGAAAGTGTAACCACATGCCGTAACGCCGACAAGCCAGGATGGAGGCTCGCGCCCGACCCAGGCGTCCGCTTCATTGTGCCGGCAGCCTGACCCCGGTGCCCCCCATGCCACAATACCCCGCGGGATTTTTTGCCAGGTATTGCTGGTGGTAGTCCTCGGCAAAATAAAACGGCGGCGCGGGCAGGATCTCGGTGGTGATGGGCGGAAACCCCACCGCGGTGAGTGCTTGCTGGAAGCGGTCCCGCGCCTGTTCCGCCAGCCGCCGCTGGGCGTCATCATAGACATAAATCCCCGAGCGATACTGGGTGCCCCGGTCGTTGCCCTGGCGCATCCCCTGGGTCGGATCATGCCCCTCCCAAAACAGGCACAGCAACTCGGTATACGCGATCTGCTGTGGATCAAACACCACCCGCACCACCTCGTTGTGACCGGTCTGGCCGCTGCACACCTCCTGATAGGTCGGGTTGGGGGTGAAACCCGCCGCATAGCCCACCGCGGTGGAGTACACGCCCGGCTGCTGCCAGAAGCATTTTTCCGCCCCCCAGAAACAGCCCATGCCAAACATCGCCAGCTGCAGGCCTGCCGGGAACGGCTCCTGTAGCGGGTGGCCGAGCACCGCGTGACGCTCCGCCACCGGCATGGCGCTATCCCGTCCCGGCAGGGCCTGTTCCGCACGGGGCATGGCGGGCGAATCCCGGCGGCTCATGCTAGCCCGCGCCGCCGCAGACTGCGGCCCGTGAAGCTGATGGATGTCATAGCTTGTCCTCTTTAATAGTGGATGACAGCAGCTGCCGCAGGGCCGACTGCAGGACCCCCTTCAGCTCGGCCTTTCCGGCCAGGCCAGTGGCGTGGGCCAGCTGCGCCCAGGAATGGTGTTGCAACAGCCGGCAGACCAGGATGGTCAGTTGCGGATCTGTCAGTGATGTTGTCGGCGCGCGCAGGGCCCACAGCGTATAGCGCCAGAGGGAGGCGAGGCAGTCCTCATAGCTGCGCTCGCCCTCTACAAAGGCGCGCACATTGTCGTGGTCGCGGGCGCTGGGGACGGGGTCTTCGTGGTCGGACTCCCCGGGCCGGTCCTGCAACAGCAGGGCGACCACGGCGGGGTCCAGATCAGACAGGGCATTCGCCACGGTCTGCGGCAGGTCGGCCCGCAGGCAACCCCGCGCCGCGGCAAGCACGGACGCCCCTGCCGCACTCAGGGCCGACAACACCATCACCGAATGTTCGCCGCTGGCATGGTCGCGACGAAAACCCAGCCTCACCGGCCACAGGTCCTCCGCCCGCCAGAATCTCAGCAGGGGCGCGGTGGCGCCAAAACTCGCGCCGATCAGGTCCGCACCCTGGGCCGTTGCCTCAGCGCGGATATGCCGCAACAGGCCACGGCCCAGGCCACGCCCCTGCACGGCGGGGTGCACGGCGATGCGCATCACCCGCGCGCAGCGTTGCCCACCCGCCGCCCGCAGGCCGAGGTGCGTCACCAGCGACTGGGGGATCAGGTGCCCCCGCGGGCGGCGTCGCCCGGCCGCCATCGCCTCAATCAGGGGCCGATCAAATCCGCCCTCCATCGCCACCAGGGCGGTGGCGACCACCGCCCCCTGATAGCGCATGGCGTAGACCGCCAGCCCCGGGCCATCGAGCAGGTTGCGCAGGTCATTGGGCCGGGTGCGGTAATGGGCCACCACCAGCAGACCAAACAGCTGCTTGAGCAACGGCTCGTCGGCCGCCAGCCGGTCACGCGCCAGGCGCTCCACCTGCACGTTGCCGGGCGCGGCCGCCGACACGCGGCCATCCTCCGCGCAACTGGCGTCCAGCAGCAGGCTGTCGAACACCCATTGCTCCAGCGGATCATCGCCGGCCCAGCGGATCGGCTCGCGCAATATCAGCTCTGACCAGCCGGGTGCCTGCGCCTCCAGGGTCTGGCGGAAGCGCACCGCGAACCCCCGCCCCGTGCCTTCATAGCCGTGGGTGGTGGTGGAAAACACCAGACGGGAATAGTGCCGGAGCAGGGTCTGCAGGAGGCTCGCCGGAATGGCCGCGGCCTCATCCACCAGCAGCAGGTCCGCCGCTGGCAGGGCGGCGCAGAGTTCATCTGGTGCCACAAACCGTAGCTCGGCCGCCCCCCACTGCAGGTGACCGGCATGGGCGATGACGCCGGGCAGCAGCCCCTGGGCATGCTGAAACAGCGGTGCTACCGCGGCCAGCCGCGGCGCGGTCACCACGACGCGAAAGCATGCCATCGGGTGCGGGCCGGCCGCCGCCGGCCCCTGCACCGCGCCGCGCATCAGCCGCGCCGCAGCGATGCCCAGCGCCGCCGTCTTGCCCCGTCCGCGATCCGCCACCAGTACCAGGGGGCGGCGGCGATGGCCCTGCAGCACGTGTTCGATCGCCGCCACCGCCGCCTGCTGATCGGCGCTGCGCATCCCTGCCTCGGGCGGCGCAGCGGGTGGTTTATTGTCCAGTGACAATGCTGGCGGGGGCGGCGCCGAGTCCAGCATCGCCTGCACCGCCGCGTCCCTCTGGCCGTCGGCGCTGACCAGCACCGTCTGCCCACCGACCGCGATGGCCTGTCCCAGCAGGCGCGACAGTCGCTGCAGGAAACGCCCGGGCAGGTCATGGATGGTGTGCGGCCACACCGCGATGGCCTCGGCCGCCGGGTCGGCACACTGCGGCCACGCCTCCAGCGGCGGACACAGCAGCACTAACAGTCCGCCGCCCACGATACTGCCGCTCACCGCGCCGAAGGCATCGGCGTCAAAACCGGCATGGGCATCAAACACGATGAGGTCACGCTCCTGGCCAAGCAGGCCGCGGGCCTGTCTGGCGGCGAGCACCTCCATCCCTGCCGGTGCCCCTGCCTGTATCCCTGGATGGACCACCCCGGATATCCAGCTGACCCGCGCCAGCCGCGCATCCCGCACCGTCTGCGCTGCCGCCTGCCGGCACCCGTCGGCCTCGCCGGCAAACACCAGGGTGCCGCGATGACGCGCGGCGCGCAGCCGCGCCAGCCATGTGCTCAGGGTGTCCGAGGGGGGCGTGTCCAGTACGGTCGGCGAGCGGTTCATCGGCGCATCATATCACCGCCGGTCTGCCCGCTACCGCCGGCCACGGCGATGCCACTACCCGCGCGCTTAGCGTCGCGCTCACCGTTGCTGTTACCGGTACCACAATATAAAACCGGCCTCGAGGGGAACGGTCGCGCCGGTCTGGGCGGGGATGATGCGCGGGGTGTAATCGGTGTCCGGCCTGTCTGCGGGCACGCTGCCCTGATAGATATAGGCATTGCTCGCCCCGGCCAGCCGCTCGCCGCGTTGCAGGGCCTGGCAAAACGGCGGACCGTCGTCGAGGGGATTGGCGTAGAGCTGAACACTCACCGCCTCGGCGGTCAGATCGTCCAGATACACCTGCACCTCGAACCGATAACCGGCCTCGACCGCAGTGGCGGTGACGCTGCCAAAGTGGATGCGTTGCCAGTGCTGCGCGAGCAGCTGGTGCCAGTCCTCCAGCGCAGCGGCGGCCTCGGGGGCACGCTGGCGATAGGCGGCGGCCAGGGGCAGATAGTAGTGCTCAGTATATTCCCGCAGCATGCGGTTGGAGGAGAATTGCGCGGTCAGGCTGCCCATGCTCTCGCGCATGTGGCCCACCCACTTGCTGGGCAGGCCGGCCGCATCGCGCTCATAGAAACAGGGGACCACCTCGGTCTCCAGCAGCCGATAGAGCTGCTCCGCCTCGGCGGCGTCCCAGCCGGCGATATCGGCATGTTCCAGACCATCCCCCAGCGCCCAGCCCAGCTCGGGCGCATAGGCCTCGGCCCACCAGCCGTCCAGCTCCGACAGGTTCAGCCCGCCATTGACCAGCACCTTCATGCCGCTGGTGCCGCTGGCCTCCCAGGGACGGCGGGGGGTGTTGATCCAGACATCCACCCCCTGCACCAGTTTTTCGGCCACTCCCAGGTCGTAATCCTCGACGAACACCACCCGCTCGTGCATGCCGTTGTCTTCCAGGAAATTCTGCCACTGGTGCAGCAGCTGTTTACCCACCGTATCCTGGGGATGGGCCTTGCCGGCGATCACCAGCTGCACCGGCCGATCGCGATTGCAGAGCAGTCGCACCAGCCGCTGCGCATCCTGTAGCAGCAGGTTGGGGCGCTTGTACTCGGCAAAACGCCGGGCAAAACCCAGCGTCAGGGCATCGGGGTCGAGCAAGGAGTCACACTCCTGAATCCTCGCCCGGGCCACGCCGCGGCCACGGTGCTGGCGGACCAGCCGCTTGCGCAGGAACTCGATGAGCTGCCGGCGTCCCTCGACGCGAAATCGCCACAGGTCCTCATCGGACACCTGGCGCAGCTCTATCTCCACGTCATCCAGCGTGCCGCGCCAACGGGACTTGCCGCAGGCCTCGGTCCACAACGCATCGGCGCATGCCGAGTCCCAGCTCGGCATGTGTACGCCATTGGTGACATGACCCACCGGCACCTCGGCCTGCGGCCAGTGCGGGAACAGCGGCTGAAACAGGCGTCGACTGACCGCGCCGTGCAGGCGGCTCACACCGTTGACCGCGCCGGCACCGCGCACCGCGAGGTAGGCCATGTTGAAGGGCGCGCCGCTGTCGGCGGGATCGAGGCGACCCAGACGCAGGAGCTGCTCCAGCTCCACGCCCAGCGGGGCCGCGTAGTCCCGGAAATAGAGGGCAAACAGCTCCGCGCTGAAACTATCAAAACCCGCCGCCACCGGCGTATGGGTGGTAAACAGATTGCCCGCTCGGGTGGCGCGCAGGGCCACCGCAAATGGCTGCCCCGTGTCCTGCATGAACTGCCGGGCGCGCTCGAAGATCGCAAACGCCGCATGACCCTCATTGAGGTGGCACACCGGGGCGTCGATACCGAGGGCCTGCAGCAGTCGCCAGCCGCCAATGCCCAGCACCATCTCCTGCTGCAGACGCATCTCCTCGCCGCCGCCATAGAGTTCGCTGGTGATGGCGCGGTCGCCGGGGTCATTGAGCGGATCATTGCTGTCCAGCAATAACAAGGTACGACGCCCCACCTGACCGCGCCAGGTGCGCAGGCGCAGGGGCCGCCCCGGCAGCTCCAGCGTCACCCGCACCCACTCGCCGCTATCGTCACGCAAGGGTACGATCGGCAACATGGTCGGGTCGTTATAGGGATAAAACTCCAGCTGCTCGCCGACAGGATTGATCGCCTGACGGAAGTAGCCTTGCTGATAGAGCAGGCCGACCCCGATCAAGGGTACGTTGAGATCTGAGCCGGTCTTCAGATAGTCTCCCGCCAGCACGCCCAGCCCACCGGAGTAAATCGGCAACGATTCGGAGATGCCAAACTCCATGCTGAAATAGGCGACATAACCAGTAAAGGCAGTGCCGATACTTTCGGTGAACCACGATGTCTCAACAAAATGGTCCTCGCGCGTATCGAGCTGTTGCTGCAGTTTTTCGATGAATCCGGCATCGCTGGCCAGTTTTCGCAGACGCGAGTCAGAGACCGTTTCCAGAATCAACCAGGGATTGGCCGTCGCCTCCCACAGCTCAGGCGACACCTGTCGCCACAGGGCATCGGCGCCATGGTTCCAGCTCCAGCGCAGGTCCAGCGCCAGGGTCGCCAGACCGTGCAGGGGTTCGGGCAGGGCGCGGGGAAAATAGTGGTTGGTCTGCATACTCGGTTCTCTCGATGTTCCCTCAATACATAGGCGCTCAGGCCAGCGCCGGAAACAGTCCCTTGAGGCCGTTGGCGATAAACTCGATGGCAATCGCCGCCAGGATCAGCCCCATGATGCGGGTGAAGATATTGATCCCCGTGGCACTGATGCGCCGTGTGATCCAGGGCGACACCCGCAACACGACCCACACCACCAGGCTCAGCACAACAATGCCCAGCGCGACGGCCAGGTAATGGACCACGCCGCTGGACTTGTGCGCCGCCAGGATCACGGTACTGATGGCGCCGGGCCCGGCCAGCAACGGCATGGCCAGGGGCACGATGGCCACCGATTCCTTCTCGATGGACTCGTCGGCCTCTTCCACAGTCTGGCGGATCTGGCTGGTTTTCGCATGCAGCATGGCGATCGCCATCAGCAGGATCAGGATACCGCCACCGACGCGAAAGGAGTCGATGGTGATGGCAAAAAAGTGCAACAGCCACTCGCCGAAAAACAGCGCCACCAGCAGGATGATGCCCACCCCAAGGGCCACCATCTTGGTAGTGGTACGACGCTGCCGGGCATTTTCCTCGGCAGTCATGCTGATGAACAGCGGTATCGCCCCGAACGGATTAACGATCGCCAGCAGGCCAATAAATATTTTGATGTACTCTGCGTAATCCAGCATGTGCTGTTTGTCTCTACGGCTTAAGTTGCGGGCGTATGTTGCAGGTTTAAGCTGCGAGTTTAACCCACTGGAATGATAGATCTGGATTATGACGTATGCGTTACACCACGGTGCTGGACAGCGTTAACACATTTAGGCTGCGAGCCTTCCCTCAGAACCAGCCGCGACGACGGAAGAATACCAGCATCAATCCCGCCACCGCGATCATCACCCCCCATATGAGCAGATAGCCGTAGGGCCAGCCCAGCTCGGGCATACTCCAGGGGCCGGCGGCGCGATCGAAGTTCATGCCATAGACGCCAACGATGAAGGTGAGCGGGATAAAGATGGTCGCGATCACGGTCAGCACCCGCATGATGTCGTTCATGCGGACACTGACGCTGGACAGGTAGATATCCAGCATGCTGCCGGTCATCTCGCGATAAGTCTCCAGCAGGTCCATCACCTGGATAGTATGGTCGTAGCAGTCACGCAGATAAATCCGGGTGGTGTCCTGCACCAGCACATGGTCATCGCGCAGCAACTGGTTGATCACCTCGCGCTGCGGCCACAACATGCGCCGCAGCAGAATCAGTTCGCGCTTGAGCAGATGGATCTTCTCCAGGGTGTCGCGACTGGCGGCATCGAGAATCTGTTCCTCCACCTCCTCCAGCTGCAGGCCAAAATTTTCCAGCACCGGAAAGCCCTGATCAATCACCACATCGAGCAGGCTGTACAATAAAAAATCGACACCCCGTGCGCGCAACCGACTACTGCTGTCCTGCAGGCGCGTGACGATCATCTGAAAAGGGGGAAAGTCCCCCGCACAGAAGCTCACCAGGAAAGTACCGTTAAAAAACAGGCTGACCTGCTGCACCTCGACCAGACCGTCCCGCATCAACGGCAGACTCATAACGATAAATAGCTGGTCATCAAAGGCTTCGAGCTTGGGCCGCTGGCCGCTGTTGAGCACATCTTCCAGCGCCAGGGCATGCAAATGAAAGCTCTCCCCCAGCTCACGCAGCACCGCCTCTGTAGGCTGGCCCTGCACATGCACCCAGGTGACAGTGGTGCGTTGCAGGTAGGGGACACAGTCCGCGACGCTCACCTCCTCGCGGACCGCGATCTGCTGCGCGGAAAAATCGACCAGCCGTATCTGTAGCGGTGCAGCCGCCGTCACCGACGGTGCGGTCAGGGTACCCGGCGGGGTTCCCGGCGGATGATAGCGTTTGGTAAAAAAACTCATTGGGTATCCTTGTACTCCATCAACCTAATATGATGGAGTACTAGTGAAAACTGCGGCCTAACTATGCGGCCATTTCCAGTTACGTATCTCCGGCATATCCTGGCCATGCTGGCGGATGTAGTGCTGGTGCTCGATCAGTTTGTCGCGAATAAACTGCTTGGTATAGGCGGCGACATAGCCCAGCTTGGGGACGCGATCGATCACATCGCCCACCAGATGGAAACGGTCGAGATCATTGAGCACCGCCATGTCGAAGGGGGTGGTGGTGGTGCCCTCCTCCTTGTAGCCGCGCACGTGCAGATTGCGGTGGTTGGTACGACGATAACACAGCCGATGGATCAGCCAGGGATAACCGTGATAGGCGAAGATGATGGGCTTGTCGGTGGTGAACAGGCTGTCGAACTCCTTGTCCGACAGCCCGTGCGGATGTTCCTCCTTCGGCTGCAGGGTCATCAGGTTGACGATATTGACCACCCGAATTTTCAGCTCGGGTATCTGCTGGCGCAACAGGTCGACCGCCGCCAGGGTTTCCAGGGTCGGCACATCCCCGGCGCAGGCCATCACCACATCCGGCTCCGCGCCCCGGTCATTACTGGCCCATTCCCAGATGCCGATACCGGCGGTGCAGTGGCGGATGGCGGCCGCCAGATCCAGCCACTGCGGTTGCGGTTGTTTGCCGGCCACGATGACATTGATGAAGTCCCGCGAGCGCAGACACTTGTCCGTGATGCAGAGCAGGGTATTGGCATCGGGCGGCAGATAGACGCGAATCACGTCGGCCTTTTTATTCACCACATGGTCGATGAAGCCGGGGTCCTGATGGGAAAAACCGTTGTGGTCCTGACGCCAGACGTGCGAGGTCAGCAGATAATTCAACGAGGCAATGGGACGCCGCCAGGGGATCTCCTTGCTCACCTTGAGCCACTTGGCGTGCTGGTTGACCATGGAGTCGACGATATGGATAAACGCCTCATAGCAGGAGAAAAACCCGTGCCGACCGGTGAGCAGATAGCCCTCCAGCCATCCCTGGCAGGTGTGTTCACTGAGGATCTCCATCACCCGGCCATCCGTCGCCAGATGGTCATCATCAGGCAGCGTTTCGGCCATCCAGGTGCGATCAGTTTCGTCAAACAACGCACCGAGACGATTGGAGGCGGTCTCATCGGGGCCGACCACGCGGAAATTGCGCTGCTCGGCATTGAGCTCCATCACGTCGCGCAGCAGCTGTCCCATCACCCGGGTCGCCTCCGCCACCACCTGACCGGGTTGGTCCACGGCCACCGCGTAGTCGGCAAAATCGGGCAGCCTCAGATCGTGCAGCAGCAGCCCGCCATTGGCATGGGGATTGGCGCCCATGCGCCGTTCACCCTGTGGCGCCAGCGCGGCCAGTTCCGGCAACAGGCGACCGCTGTCATCAAACAGTTCTTCGGGTCGATAACTCTTCAGCCACTGCTCCAGCAGTTGCAGGTGTCCCGAGGCGACCGACATGTCGGAGAACGGCACCTGGTGCGAACGCCAGGAGCCCTCGGCCTTTTTGCCATCCACCTGTTTGGGGCCGGTCCAGCCCTTGGGTGAGCGCAGGATGATCATGGGCCAGCGCGGGCGCGTGGCGATGCCCGACTGGCGCGCCTGCTGCTGGATGGCCCTGATCTCGGCCATTACCACATCCAGGGTGGCGGCCATTTTCTGGTGCATCTGTTCGGGGTCGGAACCCTCCACCAGATAGGGCCTGTAACCGTAGCCGACAAACAGGCTCTGCAACTCTTCGGGGCTGATGCGTGCCAGCAGGGCGGGGTTGGCGATCTTGTAGCCGTTGAGGTGGAGGATGGGCAGTACCGCGCCGTCAGTGATCGGGTTGAGAAACTTGTTGGAGTGCCAGGCGGTGGCCAGCGGCCCGGTTTCAGCCTCCCCGTCGCCCACCACGCAGGCGACCACCAGCTGCGGGTTATCGAAGGCCGCGCCAAAGGCATGGGACACGGAATAACCCAGCTCGCCGCCCTCATGGATCGAGCCCGGCGTTTCCGGCGTCACATGGCTACCGATGCCGCCGGGAAAGGAAAACTGTTTGCACAGCCTTTTCAGGCCCGCGGCATCCTGGGTGATGTTGGGAAACAGCTCGGTGTAGGTCCCTTCCAGATAGGTATTGGCCACCATACCCGGCCCGCCGTGGCCCGGTCCCGCCACGTAGATCATGTTCAGATCCTGGGCCTTGATCAGCCGGTTCAGGTGCACGTAGATAAAATTCAACCCCGGCGTGGTCCCCCAGTGGCCCAGCAGCCGGGGCTTGATATGCTCCAGCGTCAGCGGCTGGCGCAGCAGGGGGTTGTCCAGCAGATAGATCTGCCCGACCGAGAGATAATTGGCCGCCCGCCAGTAGGCATGCATGCGCGCCAGCATCTCCGCGCTCAGGGGTTGGCTGTCTGTTTTCATCTCTGTTTTCATCACTATCTCGTCCATGTGTTGACCCTCCTTGTCTGTGTGAATGGGTGTTAGGCAACGCCATTCACCGGCTCTCAATCCCCAAACAGGATCGCCGCCGTGCTCCGGGCAATCACCTGTTCCTCGTCGGTGGGGATCACCCACACCGATACCCGGCTGTGATCCGTGCTGATACGCACGGCCTGCGCCCGATTCGCCGCGGCATCGATCTCCACCCCCAGCCAGGCGCTGCCCTCACAGACCGCGGCCCGCACCGGCGCGGCATGTTCCCCGATGCCGCCGGTGAAGACCACGGCATCCAGGCCGCCCAGCGCCGCCGCCAGCGAGCCCAGTTCACGCCAGATGCGGTAACAAAAATAATCCACCGCCTCCGCCGCCGCGGCCTCCTTGCTGGCCAGCAACTCACGCATGTCCCCACTGATCCCCGACAGGCCCAGCAGCCCGGACTGGCGATGCAGCAGATCGGAGATCTCCTCCGCCGTCCTGCCCTCCCGCAACAGATAGAGCACGATGGCCGGATCAATGGCGCCGCTGCGGGTACCCATGGGCAGGCCATCCAGCGGGGTCGGGCCCATGGTAGTGGCGATGCTCTGCCTGTCCCTGAGCGCGCACAGGCTGACCCCGTGGCCGAGATGGGCGATCACCACCCTGCCGTCGGCACCCTCGCCCAGATGGTCCGGCAGGACACGGCTAATGTAATCATAGGACAGACCATGGAACCCATACCGCCGTATCCCCTGCCCGGCCAGCGCGCGGGGCAGGGGCAGGCGCTGTTCCCGTAGCGGCAGGGTGGCATGGAAGGCGGTGTCGAAGCAGGCCACCTGCGGTAGCTGCGGGCGTTGCGCCTGCAGCGCCTCGATGGCCTGCAGGGCGTGGGGCTGGTGCAGCGGCGCCAGCACCACCAGTCCCTTCAGTTGTTCCAGCACCTTGTTATCAATGCGCACCGCCTGTGAAAAGTGCGCGCCGCCATGCACCACACGATGGCCGGCGGCGACGAAGCGCATCCCGCTGGCCGTTTGCTCCAGCCACTCGAGGATGATCGTCAGCGCCTGGGCATGGTTCCCGGCGTCCACTTCCTGTTCGTGGGGAGGATTGTCCGCCTGCCCGGCCTGGCTCGTGCGAAAGCGCGCCTGCGCCCCGATACCGGCCACACTGCCATGATACAGACGGCATGGCTCTTTCTTCGCCGCGGCCCGGGAATAAACCGCAAACTTGATACTGGAAGAGCCGGCGTTGATCACCAAAATCGCATCCTGCATCAGTACTCTCCTGGTAATGTCTTATGACTGCGATACATGCAATGGATACCCTAAACCCAAGCTGGGTTTTTATTGGGCCGGCGCATCCGGCACGTGACCCCAGCGTTCCTTCAGCTCAGGCAGGGCCTTGCTGTGGGCGATGAGCACCACCTCATCGCCTTTCTTTAGCGCGGTATCCGCCTCGGGCAGCACCAGCGCCTCATTGCGGTAGAGAAAGATCACCCGGCAATCATCGGGCAGTTTCAGCGCGGCAATCGGGCTCTCATCCTCTTTATCGGCGACGAAGGAGAAGACCCGTGCATCGCCCTTGATCAGGGCCGACACCTCCAGCGGATTCTGCCCGGCGCACAGGTCCGCCAGATAGCGAGCCATGGTGCTGTCCGGGATAATGGTATCTTCCAGCCCCAGCTCGATGCAGATGTGTTCGTAAGACGGGTCTTCAATGCGGGTCACCACCCGCCGGTATCCCAGCGAGCGGCCCACCAGGCTGGCAATGATATTGCTCTGGTCGTTGCCGGAAAGGCAGAACAGAAAGTCCGTTGCGGCGGGATCCGCTTCGCGCAGGATTGCCGGCTTGCTCCCGTCACCGACGATGAACCCGGCATCCAGTGCTTCAGTCAATTCATCAATGCGCGCCTTATCCTTTTCGATAATGACCACCTCATAACCGTTGTTGATCAATTCCTGCGCGGTCAGGGCCGTTAGCTCTCCCGCGCCGATGAATACCGCTCTCATGTCGACTCCTCCCGTCGTCCCAACCAGTTCCGTGGATACAACACCACCAGCAGGGCAACAATCTCCAGACGCCCGGCCAGCATGTCGAAACACAATACGCCCTTGAGCACGGTTTCCAGCTCCGGTCGGGCGATGCCGGTGCTCAGGCCCACCGTGCCCGTCGCCGAGGCGACCTCGAACAGGGCATCAAGGGGGTCATAGCCCAGCGCCACAAACGGCAGCCAGGAGAGAAACATGATGCCGATGAATAACAGGATCAGCTGCAGGGCCCGCAGCAGGTCATCGGTTTCCAGTTTCTGCCCGGCCAGATAGGGTTCGGCCACGGCATGGGTCGGCATGCTGGAACGGCGTATCATCAATTGCAGCATCCGCAACAGGATCAGCAGCCGCAGCAGCTTAAACCCACCGGCGGACGAGCCGATGCTGCCGCCCACCAGCATGGACATGATCATCACCAGCTTCGAGACGGGATCCATCTCCGCCACCGGCAGGGTGCCAAAACCGGTGGTGGTCTGGGCGGAAAAGCCCATCATCAGCCCGTGATACCAGGGCGCCTCAACGCCATGCTGCCAGGCCAGCCCGCTCAGCAGGGCACTCACCAGCAGCGCGCCACCGAGCAGAGCGCGTAATTCGACATCACCGGCCAGGGTGCGCCATCCCCCGCCCCATCCTGCCTGGATCACACGCCAGTATAGCGGCAGCGAGACCGCGCCCAGAAACGAGATCGCCATGATCGCCACAGCGGCCATCGACCCCAGCCCGGCCAGACTGGCGTCAAAACGGGAAAACCCGCCGGTGGAGACCGCCGCCAGGACATGCAGCAGGGCATCAAAACCGTTACCGGTCAGGGGCCAGACCACCACCAGCCCCAGCAGGGTCAGCCCCAGGTAGGCGATAAGACTGTGTCGCGCATGGATCCGCACAGTGCCCACCAGCATCTCTCCACTGCCCGCCGGATCGGCCAGCCGCCGGGCAGCAATGTGATGCCCCATGAGCAGGGCCACCGACAACACCACAATCCCCAGGCCGCCATACCACTGCATCCAGGCTCGGGCGAACAGAAAGCCGGCCGGGCGATGCTCGACACTCCCCAGGGTCGACAACCCCGTCGTGGTCACCCCGGAAACCGCTTCGAACAGGGCATCCACAAAGCCGATGTCGCCGGCCATCATGGGCCAGGACATCAACAGGGGAGAAAGCAGGAAGGCGGCAGCGACGATGCTCAGCGCCTCGTTGGCCTGGAGGCGATCCGGTGCCGACAACCGGGCCAGATAGCCGCCCCCCAGCAACAGGCCCACGCAGATAACCGCGTAACGTAGCGCCCGCGCCCACTCCGACTCCAGCAGGGAAAAACCCAATGGCGCCAGGGTCAACAGCGCCAGCATCAAGGCCAGCTGACCGCCGTATTTCAGGATCACCCGGCCACGGACGGCATAGCTCAGGACACTGATGCGTTGTTCCATGCGCGTGCGTCCGCTGACTCTTTTATGCTGATATTGAAAGGGTATCAGGCACCAATGGCACCTGTCGTAGCGACCTCGTGGCGCGACCGATGCACCTCTATCATTTCAACAGAGGTGCCGTAGAGGTGCCGTGCCTGCCGCTACTGCATCAATGCCGCTCGGCGAACCGGGCATCCACCTCCATCTCCGCCTGCAACCAGTCGCCCATCGCGTCGTCACCCTGAAAACCACGCCCTGCGGCAATATGGTAGGCGGTTTCGGCGATCATCTGCTGGCGTTGCTCAGGCGTAACAGCCCTCGCCTTCTGGCGCCCGGCGGTCGCCTTTTTTGCCGGGGCCTTTGCTGTGGTGTCTGTCGCCTTTGCTGCGCTTTTTGTCGCACTTTTTGCCGTACTCTTTGCTGCACTCTTTGCTGCATTCTTGTCTGCGCTCTTCGCTGCTGCTGCCGGTTTTTTAACCGCCGGCTTTTTTGCGGTCTCTTTCTTCGTCTGCTGCGTCTGCCGAACCATGGGTCGTTCTCCTAGTTACCTTGTTTCCAAATTTGCTATCGATAGCACACCTAGAATGTAGTGCACGCCGGTCGCCCTGGCTAGACGCACCCGCCATTAAAGTGGCCCGATCTTTGGGCGCAATAACCGGAGGGCATCGCGCCGTTTGTGCTTAGTGTGTGGGTGCTGAGTAGGAGGCCAGCCCCCTGGCCGATGGGTCGGGTTAGTGAAATTGTTGAGATTGAATCGCCGAGGGGGCTCGGCTCCCACAGTGCGCAGAATGGAAAATACCCACTCCCGAAACGTCTGAACGCTCTTTACTCAGCACTCAGAGCCTGTGAAAAAATCGACGGCCGTAGCGAGGGCGTCGATTTTCGAGCGAAACAAGGCGCGCTACGTGAAAACAAGGAAGTTTGGTGAACCAAATGACCGCCGTTTTCACGTAGCGCAACACCGTTGCAGCCGAAAAGCGACGTCCGCAGTAGGTCGACGATTTTTTCACAGGCTCTCAGCACTTGGCATCCGACGCAAGGCACCCACCTGCGCATCAGGGGACCGGTGTGTGGGGGAGACAACACAGTGACCCGGACATATACTTCGCCCGAATATTTCATACCATCATCGAATGATCGCGCAGCAATTGTATTCGCGGCCTAATTAAAGAAAGGAAGCAACCATGGCAGAATTTAGTGTCAACTCCCATCGTTTCGATCCCTACAAGAATTTCAAATTCCGGGTCAAATGGGACGGCCGCTATGTGGCCGGCATCAGCGTGGTGAGCGGACTCTCACGCCATACCGACGTGATCGAGTGGCGTCAGGGCGGCGACCCCAGCCTGTCTCGCCAGATGCCTGGCTTCACCCATTACGATCCGATCATCCTAGAGCGCGGCGTGACCCACGATCCCGAATTCGAGAACTGGGCCGGCAAGGTCTGGAATTTTGGTGCCGGTCTGGGTTCCGAGGTTTCGCTAAAAGATTTTCGCAAGGACATCATCCTTGAGCTGATGAACGAGGCTGGCCAGGTGGTCTTGAGCTATAGAATTTATCGCTGCTGGGTGAGTGACTACACGGCACTGCCTGACCTGGATGCGAACAGCCCCGAAGTGGCCATTCAGTCCATCACCCTTGTGCATGAAGGCTGGGAACGGGACACGGCTGTGACAGAACCGACTGAGCCCGGTTACTGATCCCATGCCATCCGCGAAAATTATCAAGGGTGAGTTGAGTTACCTGAATGCGTCTGCAAAACCCGAGCAACGCGTGGTATTTCAATTCAACCCCGAAAGGCTGACCCGCCGCCAGGCCTACACCGAACAGACCAAAACCCTGAGCGAATCGATTCATTTTACGCTGGTGCTGAATGCCATGCAGGGAATGGAACAGGGCCTGCCAACGGCGATGGAAACCGGCATCTATCCACACATCGCGGCACTGGAGGAACTCCTGGCGCGAACCTCAAAACCACTACCGATCAATCTACCCGCCTGGTTAACACCATCACGCAAGGCCGGGCTGCTGGTATTGACCTACGGCGCGAGGATCATCCCGGTGAGCCTACAGCGGCTGACGATCAAAGAGCTCCTCCATAACAGCCAGCTTCAACCCATCCACGCCAGCGTGGATCTTACCCTGCGCGTACTCACCGAGCAGGATCTTCGCGGCAATGCCCTGGGCCAGGCCGCATTGACCGCCTATCAACAATATCGCCATCGGAATGCGCAGCTGATTCAGACCTAAGCACTGCGTGCTCAGATCTTTTTGCCGCTAAATACCTTGGGAGGTTGGCAATCTGAATGCAAGACTCGCAACGGTCGCATATGCAATAGCCACAGAATGGCACAAAAATTTCCAGGCTGTTTTTTGACAACCCGGAAGATCGTGAGAGGGAATTTGGTGGCTACACCTAGATTCGAACTAGGGACCCCATCATTATGAGTGATGTGCTCTAACCAGCTGAGCTATGTAGCCATTTAACAGACAATCCGGCGGGGCGGATTTAAAAGAGGCGAAATTGTATGGTTTCCGGCCACTGTTGTCCAGTTTGCGGGACGCTGCGGGAGGAGAAACCGCGATAATATAGGAGGCTGTCGGATTTAGGATGAATTGGCTGCGGAAGCGGGGGGAGCGGCCCACTATCCACCTAAACCCGACAGCCTCCTAGACGTTGAAACGAAAGTGCATTACATCACCATCCTGGGTGATGTAGTCCTTGCCTTCCAGGCGCCACTTACCGGCCTCCTTGGCGCCCTGTTCACCCTTGCAGGCAATAAAGTCGTCATAGGCGATGACCTCGGCACGGATGAAGCCCTTTTCGAAATCGCTGTGTATCGCCGCAGCCGACTGGGGGGCCGTGGCCCCTACGGGCACTGTCCAGGCACGTACCTCTTTCACTCCGGCAGTGAAGTAGGTATGCAGGTTGAGCAGGGCATAGCCGGCGCGGATAACCCGGTTCAGCCCCGGCTCTGCCAGGCCCAGTTCCTGCAGGAATTCATCCCGTTCGGCATCGTCCAGCTCCGACAGTTCGGATTCAATCGCGGCGCACACCGGCACCACCCCCGCACCCTCGGTGGCGGCAAATTCGCGCACCTTATCCAGCAGGGGATTATTTTCCATGCCGTCTTCGGCCACATTGGCGACATACAGGGTAGGCTTTGCGGTGAGCAGGAACATGTCGCCCAACATCGACAGCTGTTCCTTGTCCAGCCCCATGGCCCGCACCGGCCTGCCCTCATTCAGTTCGAGCTTGATGCTCTGCAACAGGGCCAGCTTGGTCTTGGCGGCCTTGTCGCCGGAGTTGGCGACCCGGCCGACACGGTTGATGGCCTTGTCGACCGATTCCAGATCCGCCAGCGCCAGCTCGGTGTTGATGACCTCGATATCGCCCAGCGGGTCAATTTTGCCCGCCACGTGCACCACGTCATCGTCCTCAAAACAACGCACCACATGAGCGATGGCATCGGTCTCGCGTATGTTGGCCAGAAACTGGTTACCCAGACCTTCGCCCTTGGAGGCGCCGGCCACCAGGCCGGCGATATCGACAAACTCGATCGTGGTGGGCAACACCCGTTCAGGTTTGACGATTTCCGCCAGGGCCTCCAGGCGGGGATCCGGCACGGGCACCACGCCGACGTTCGGCTCGATGGTGCAGAAGGGATAATTGGCCGCCTGAATACCCGCCTTGGTCAGCGCATTAAACAGGGTAGATTTGCCCACATTGGGCAGACCGACGATTCCACACTTAAATCCCATGATCGTTTTCTCTAATTTCGTTTATTGATGGTTACTGCCGAGGATGAAAATCTGCCGCTGAACGGCTATTTACGGCTATGCAGATGATTCATGGCCGCCTGCATTTCACCTTCGAGAATCAGCGGTAGGGTGCGCAATGCCTCATCGACAGCTGCCTCAATCTCAATCCGCTCGTCAGGCGATGCCTTGCCCAACACATAGTCCGACACCTCCCGGCTGTGCCCAGGATGGCCGATACCGACGCGTAGACGTAAAAATTCCTTGTTGCCCAGCTGGGCAATCATGTCACGCAGGCCGTTGTGGCCGCCGTGACCACCACCCCGTTTCAACCTGAGTTGACCCGGAGGGATATCCAGCTCGTCGTGCACCACCAATATGGATTCAGGCGCGATCTTGTAAAACCCTGCCAGCGCAGCAACCGACTTGCCGCTCAGGTTCATAAAGGTAGTGGGTTTGAGTAACCAGACATCGGTTCCGGCCAGTGATACCTTGCACACCTCGCCGTGAAACTTGCTTTCCAGCTTGAAGGGCGCGCCTTTGCTGCGCGCCAGTTGGTCCACAAAGACAAAGCCGACGTTGTGTCGTGTTTGCTCATACTTTGGGCCGGGGTTACCCAGCCCAACGATCAGTTGCACACACGACGACAAGGTCGGCTTCTCTTTTTGCGGATCGTCCGCGCTAAAAACAGCGGGCTGACTATTGGGCCTCGCCACCTTCAGCCGCTTCGCCTTCAGCAGCCTCAGTATCGCCACCGCCTCTGGGAGTATGAATACTCACCACCGGCAGATCGTGATCCTCGCCATGGGTAAGGGCTGCGATAGTGACGCCCTTAGGCAGCACGATGTCCGACAGATGCAGGGAGGCTCCCTCTTCCAGTGCGGCGATATCTACCGTCAAATATTCCGGCAGATCCTGCGCCTTACAGACAACCTCAATGGAATTCATCAAATGCGACACCATGCCGCCGGACTTGACACCGACGGAAACATCTTCGTTGATGAAATGCACCGGAACCTGCATGTGAATCACGTCGCTGACACTGACACGCATAAAGTCCACATGCAGCAAGCGTGGTTTGGCCGGGTGACGTTGCAGATCCTTGAGCACAACCTTTTCGGCCTTGCCGTCGAGCTTGAGCGTCAGGATGTGTGAATAAAAGGCCTCATTTTCCAGGTGATGCAACAACTCGCTGTGGTTGGTGATCACGGAAACAGGGTCCTTACCGGAACCATAAATGATGCCCGGAACTTTACCGTCACGGCGCAGGCGGCGGCTCGCACCCTTCCCCACGTCCGAACGGCTTTCGGCAGTAATATTAAAATCGACTGACATGATATTTCTCCAACTTTTAGTGTTTCAAGAAAGACCGCACTGCTGTGCGATCTTTGCGTTCACTCCCCCTTTGCGACCAAGGGGAAGTATTCCTACCGGCATGTGTGAAGATTATTCACGACACTACCGACAACAATTCCTTACATCCAATTCTTTGCGTCTCCTGATATCCAGCCTGATGAACTCCAGACCTTTAATCCATAACCCTTTAATCCATGAACAAGGAACTGACCGATTCCTCATTGTTGATACGGCGCATGGTTTCCGCCAGCAGTTCAGCAATGGACAGCTGACGGATACGGGTGCAGCTCGCGGCCTCCCCTACCAGCGGGATACTGTCGGTCACCACCAATTCATCCAGCACCGAGGCGTTAATATTGGCCACGGCTGGTCCTGACAACACCGGATGCGTGCAATAGGCCACGACCTTGGCCGCGCCATGTTCCTTCAATGCCCGCGCCGCCTGGCACAGGGTGCCGGCGGTATCCACCAGGTCATCCACCAGCACGCAGGAGCGGCCTTTAACGTCGCCGATAATATTCATCACCTTGGCTACATTGGGCTTGGGGCGGCGTTTATCGATGATCGCCAGATCGGCATCATCCAGGCGCTTGGCCATCGCCCGTGCGCGCACCACACCGCCCACATCCGGGGACACTACCATCAGGTTCGGATATTCCCGGCGCCAGATGTCGCCCAGCAGGATCGGTGAGGCGTAAATATTATCCACCGGCTTGTCGAAAAAGCCCTGTATCTGATCGGCGTGCAGATCCACGGTCAGCACCCGATCGGCACCGGCCGTGACAATCATGTCGGCCACCAGCTTCGCGGTCAGCGGCACCCGCGCAGAACGCGGGCGACGATCCTGTCGCGAATAACCCAAATAGGGGATCACCGCAGTAATGCGATAGGCCGATGATCGACGCAGTGCATCGATCATTACCAGCAACTCCATCAGATTGTCGTTGGTGGGGGCGCAGGTCGGCTGGATAATAAAGACATCCCGCCCCCGCACATTCTCGGTAATGTCGACCTGGATTTCACCATCACTAAATTTCCCGACAAGGGCCTTGCCCAGGGAAAGATTGAGATAACTCGCCACGGACTGAGCCAGTTGGATATTGGCGTTACCGGTGAACACCATCATACGACCGTCGGACACGCTACACCTCTGTTAATAGTGCTGAGCCAACAGTGCTCAACACCTGGTCTTTTGTCTATGAACTATTTTTTGGCACTTAGCACTTAGCACTTAGCACTTAGCACTTAGCACTGTAATTCATGGCTGGGGCGGCAGGATTCGAACCTGCGCATGCTGAGATCAAAACCCAGTGCCTTACCGCTTGGCGACGCCCCAAAAAAATCGTGATTACACTCTCTACCGTCACCTGGCGACAGGTTCGCGGCTAACACACCGCCAACAATGGCGAGCGGTTACAACCCACGGCGACGATGGTCTGCCAACGTCCCTCAGCCTGCCTTTCAACCGCGCGCGCCTGCGACTCATCGGCAAAGGCCGCAAACACGCAGGCCCCCGTGCCCGTTAATCGCGCCGGCGCAAACCGGGTCAACCAGGTCAGCGCCGCATCCACTTCGGGATACCTTTGCCGCACCAGTGGCTCGAATACATTGCGGGTACTGCCAGGGCTGTCATTTTTACAGCCATCATTAAGGCCATCATTAAGGCCAAAGCCACCGGCACCAAGCCCCGAAAGGTAATCCGCTATTTTGAGGGGTTGGGCATCACGTGTCAATTGCGGGTCGGCAAACAGGGCCTCGGTAGAGACGTGCACCGGGGGAACCAACACCACAAACCAGGGCTCCGGCAAAGTCAGCGGCTCCAGCCTTTCGCCCACACCTTCCGCCCAGGCGGCCCGCCCCCGAATGAAGACCGGCACATCCGCCCCCAGCCTCAACCCCAGGGTCGCCAGCCGATCTTCATCCAGGCCCAGCTGCCAGAGCTGGTTGAGCGCCACCAGGGTGGTGGCGGCGTCGGAACTGCCGCCGCCCAGGCCGCCGCCCATGGGCAGCCTTTTTTCAAGCAGGATATCGGCGCCCTGCCGACAGTCGGTTGCGGACTGCAATAAACGCGCGGCCCGCACCACCAGATCGTCCGCCTCGGGCACGCCAGCCACGTCATTGACGCGGCGCACCTGTGCATCGTCACGGTGCCGGAAGCGCAGCTCGTCACCATAATCCAGAAACTGGAACACCGTCTGCAGCTCGTGGTAGCCATCGGCACGCCGCCCGGTAATATGCAAAAACAGGTTGAGCTTGGCCGGTGCCGGCCAGATTTTTGCCGCGGAAAACGGGCGTGACGCAACGCTATCCGACATCGCTCAGAGCCTGTGAAAAATTCGACGGCCGTAGCGAGGGCATCGATTTGCGAGCGAAACAAGGCGCGCTACGCGAAAACAAGGGAGTTTGGTGGACCATATGACCGCCGTTTTCACGTAGCGCAACGCGGTTGCAGCCGCACCGTTTCGTCAGGAACGAAACGGGACTGCGACAGTAGCCCGCAGGGTGCAGGCCAGGGATGGCCTGCATCAAAGCGGCGCCCGCAGTAGGCCGGCGATTTTTTCACAGGCTCTCACTGTCCGTTGAGCCGCCAGTGATCGATCACCAGACGCAGATTCAGGGCGTGATTTTGCAGATAGATCTTTTGCGGCAGATCGACCTCGCCGACCCGACGATAGGCCTCGTACTTCACCTGCCAGTGGGATTGCTGCAGACGGGAGAGATGGCCGGCCTGGTCCAGTACCAGCAGTGGCTCATCATCGGTCGACTGCGTGTCCGGCATCGGCAGGCCCAGCACCCAGTAGCGCAGCCCCTTTAGGGGCAAGCGCCAACCCAACTGCTGATACAGCAGCGACTCGGCATCCTCGGCGATGATCACCTGCTCGTCCGAGGTGCGCATCTCCACCCGTTCAGGGCCACCCAGCAACTGCGCAGCGCCCTGCCCGAAGGGGGCCTGGAAATGGATCTGGTAGTTTTCGCCGCTCTGTTGCCAGGACAGCTTGCCACTCCAGCCATCCTCTTCGGTGGAGCCGGCAATGCGCGCCGTCAGCGCCCAGTCGTCCTTGTGCTGCAGGGTCTGGCGGTGCTGCTGCCACAGCCGATCCAGCTCGGCGGGGGGCACCCGGGGAGGGGTGGCGCAGCCCGTTAACACCAAGATTCCCGCCAGCAATCCCGGCCCTATCCGCCGGCATAGCATTTTGCTCACTTCACAACCCCAGGCGCTTCATCGCATCCAGCAGGGCCTTGTGATCGGGATTCGCCTCCAGCGCGGACTCCAGCACATTCAGTGCATCAGCCTTGTTGCCCATCTGCCACAACACCTCACCCAGGTGGGCGGCGATCTCCGGGTCTTCAATCAGGGACAAGGCCTTGCGTAAATACTCCACCGCCTTGGCGTGATTGCCCAGTCGGAAGTGCACCCAGCCCATGCTATCGATAATGGCCGCATCCTCAGGCTCAACCTGCAGGGCGCGCTCGATGAAACCCAGGGCCTCCTCCAGTCTCTCGGTGCGGTCCGCCAGGGTGTAACCCAGGGCGTTAAGCGCCTGCGCATTGCTCGGTTCGCGTTCGATGATGGCCCGCAGGTCCTGCTCGGCCAGCTCCAGTTGGTCGGCCTTTTCTGCCACCAGCGCGCGCGCATAACGCAGGGAGGTGTCGTCGGGTATCGCCTCCAGCTTTTCGGTGAAAAACTCCAGCGCCTGCTGATACTGTTCGGCCTTGCGTAACAGCTCACCCTCGACCAGATACAGCCTGACCTGCTCCTGCTCATTGGCAACCCGCAGGGACTGCAGGTGTTCCCGCGCCTGATCCAGCTCACCCTGTTCCGCCAGCAGACTGGCCGCGCGCGACTGGGCGCTGAGATAGTATTCCCCGTGCCGCACGGCAAAATAATGCTTGAGCGCCGTCTCCGGCTCGTTTTTCTGTTCGTGGACGCGGCCCAGATAATAATTCGCCTCCAGCATACGCTGTCCCAGACGCAACACACGGGTCAGACGAAGCTGCGCCTTGTCCAGGTCGTTCAACTGCAGGGCAAGCACACCGGCCGCGTAATGCACCTCGGCATTGCGTGGCGCACGCTCGGCCAGGCGTTCAAACTCGTCACGCGCCTTCTCCAGCTGCTTGACCTCGGTCAACAGCCGCGCATAACTCAGGCCCACCGTGATGTCGTCACCCAGCCCAGCGTCGCGACGGGCCTCGAGGTAGTCGATCGCGCCATCCTTGTCACCCTGTAAGGCCAGGATGCGCGCCTTCACCACCACGGCCGGCGCCCAGTCCCTTTTCAGGTTCAGGGCCTTGTCCACGGAGTCCGCCGCCAGATCCAGCCGGGCCTGATGCAGGGCCAGCTGACTGTGCCCCAGCCAGGCGTAGGGATTATCGGTCTGGCCGGCCACCAGCTCATCCATTACCGACAGGGCAGCCAGCGGGTTTTTGTCCCGCGCCAACTGTCCGGCAATCTGCAGGAAACCCCGATCAGGCTGATCGGCGGAAAGGGCAATATACTGCTGGTAATGCGTGACCGCCTCGGGGGCCCGGCCAAAGGCCAGCAACAGCGGCGCCAACACCTCGCGGGCACTGGCATCCGCAGGGGCCATCCTCACCCACAATTCCGCGGCCTCCAGCCCCTGCTCCAGCGCCTGCGCGAAAATGGCGACACGGGCGGCCCGTTCCGCCACCTTGACGTCCTGCGAGGCCCTGGCGGCGGCCAGATAATTGGCGACGGCCACGCCGATCTCGCCACGCTGCCCCGCCAGCTCGGCGACCAGTAGCTGGTACAGGACCTGCGGCGGGAAATCGGCCGATTGCAGGTCGTCTGCATCCGGCATCGACGCGGCGGAGTTGACCGGGGAAGAGCCATCGGATGGACCGGTGGTGGCACAGCCCGTTGCCAGCAACGCGAGGGCCAGCGCCAGTAGCAATAGGGAGGGCCTCATGACTACCCGTCGCCGGTTAAGGACCGGGCCTTTCAACACAGATGCCTGCAAAAAAAATACTCCCAAAATAGATCACTCCAGTATCAAGGTATGCACAACCGCGCACCTTACTATGACAATCAATGCCTTTGCGCTATGACAATCAACGCCCTCACGCCCCTGCATTCTTGGCAGCCTGTCACCGGCCACCCACTCAGACCATCAGCCGTCCATCTCGTTCACGCCATGATGAACCGGACGCGCTGCCGCCCACCGGTGCAGTGAACTCTGTACCGCGAATGCCGCATCGAATGGCTGCAACAACAGATTGTGCCGCGAAAGATCACTCGCCTGGACGCGGGGCCGGACCAAAAACGGCCGGACATACTCTCGTCGGATTCCAGCCGGAAGGGCCGGGGATCGGCTCGATGTACCGGTCCTCTTGTATTCGCGCCCCAGTTCGCTCAGAATTTGCCGCTCGATTGAGGTTTCACTGCTACGTATGTCTCTTTTAGCCTTTGGCATTAATCACAAGACTGCCCCTGTAGATATCCGGGAACGCGTGGCGTTCGCGCCGGGCAAGCTGGTCGATGCCCTGAAAGACCTGGTGTCCAGCGTTAAAATCCAGGAGGCCGCCATTGTATCGACCTGCAATCGCACCGAATTGTATTGTCATTCCGGAGTGGGGTCTCACAAAAACGAGATCATTGTTAAATGGTTTCGAGAATATCACAAGCTCGAAAAGCAGGACATTGAGCCCTACCTCTTCCTGCACCCGAACCAGGAGGCCGTGCGCCACATGCTGAGGGTCGCCAGCGGACTGGACTCGCTGGTGCTGGGCGAGCCGCAGATTCTCGGCCAGATAAAAGACGCCTATATGACCGCCACCCAAGCCGGCACCATGGGCGGCCAGCTCGACCGCCTCTTTCAGCACACCTTCTCGGTCGCCAAACAGGTGCGCACCGACACCGCCATTGGCGCCAGCGCCGTCTCCGTCGCCTTCGCGGCGGTCAGTCTCTCCAAACAGATCTTTGATGAATTCGACCAGCGCACCGCGTTGCTGATCGGCGCCGGCGAAACCATCGAACTGGCCGCGCGCCATCTTCACCAAAGCGGCATCGGGCGCATGATCATCGCCAACCGTACGCTGGAAAATGCCCATGCCCTGGCCCAGGAGGTCGGCGCCTATGCCATCTCCCTGCCGGAGATCACCGATCATCTGGCCGAGGCGGACATCATCATCTCATCTACCGCCAGCCCGCTGCCGATCCTCGGCAAGGGCAGCGTCGAAAGCGCCCTGAAAAAACGCAAGCACAAACCCATGCTGATGGTCGACATCGCCGTGCCCCGCGACATCGAGCCCGAGGTCAGCGAGCTCAATGACGTCTATCTCTATACCGTCGACGACCTGCAGGACATCATTCAGGAAGGCCTGCGTTCCCGCCAGGAGGCCGCCCTGCAGGCCGAAGAGATTATCGACACGGAAGTGTCACACTTCATGCACTGGCTGCAATCGCTGAACGCCGTTTCCACTATTCGCGCCCTGCGCGAAAATGCCGAGACCCAGCGTAATGAAGAAGTGGAACGCGCCGTGCGCCTGTTGCACTCTGGTAAAGACGCCGAACAGGTGCTCGCCGAAATGGCCAGCCGCCTCACCAACAAGCTCATCCACGAGCCCAGCGTGCAACTCAAAAAGGCCGGTTACGAGGATCGCAAAGAGGTCTTCGATGTCGCCCGCGAATTGTTCGACCTCAAAGATCACGAGCATTAGCTCGGCGTGCCCTCCGGTTGCCCGGCCGCAAATGCACCGGCGCCAACTGACCCTTCGTAGCAGGCCTTTTTACCGCTACCGTTTGTAACGATACTCCCCTGGCACCCTGATACTGAACCCTGATACTAAACCCTGATAAATCGCCCCCATGAAACCATCCGTCCACGCCAAGCTTGAAACCCTCTCCGAACGCCTCGAAGAGGTCGGCGCCATGCTGTCTGACCCGGGCGTGATGTCGGATCAAAACCAGTTTCGCGATCTTTCCAGGGAATACTCACAACTCAGCCCGGTGGTGAAATGCTTCAAGAGCTACCAATCCACGTTAGACGATATTGTTGAGGCCGAGGCCCTGCTCAAGGACAGCGACGCCGCCATGCGTGAAATGGGCGAAGAGGAATTCAAGACGGCAAAGACCCGGCGGGATCAGCTGGAGATCGAGTTACAGAAATTACTGCTGCCCACCGACCCGCATGACGACAGCAATATCTTCCTGGAGATTCGCGCCGGTACCGGCGGTGATGAGGCCGCCCTGTTTTCCGGCGACCTGTTCCGCATGTATTCCCGCTACGCCGAGCGCCGACACTGGCAGACCGAGATCGTCAGCGAGCATCAGGGCGAGCACGGCGGCTACAAGGAGATCATTGTCCGCATCGTCGGCCAGGGGGCTTATTCCCGGCTCAAATTCGAGTCCGGCGCCCATCGGGTGCAACGCGTGCCGGAAACCGAGTCGCAGGGCCGCATTCACACCTCGGCCTGCACCGTAGCGGTGATGCCGGAGGTGGCCGAGGTGGAACAAATCGAGATCAACTCGGCCGACCTGAAGGTCGACACCTTTCGCGCCTCGGGCGCCGGCGGCCAGCACGTCAACAAGACCGATTCGGCGATCCGCATTACCCACCTGCCCACCGGCACCGTGGTGGAATGCCAGGATGAGCGCTCACAGCACAAAAACCGGGCGCGGGCCATGTCGCTGTTACAGGCGCGCATCACCGCGGCCAAACGTGAGAAGCAGGCGGCCGAACAGGCCCAGACCCGCAAGTCACTGGTCGGCTCCGGCGATCGCTCCGAACGCATTCGCACCTACAACTATCCGCAGGGGCGGGTCACCGATCACCGCATCAATCTCACCCTCTACAAACTGGAAGAGATCACCCACGGTGATCTGGATCAGATCATCGAGCCGCTGGTGAACGAACATCAGATTCAGCAGCTGGCAGAATTGAGCGACGACTAACATCCGTCATGGGCAAAGCCAGCCACAGTACCGGCGGTATCCGCGACATCCTGCAGGCGGCGCAGCAGCAGTTAGGCGCGCACACTACGGCGGACGAGGCCCGACGGGAGGCCGAAATACTGCTGGCCTACGCGCTCCGCCAGAGCCGCAGCTTTTTATACACCTGGCCGGAACACGCACCGCAGCCGGAACAGTCCGCCGCATTTCTGACCCTGCTCGCTCGCCGCTGTGCCGGTGAACCCATCGCCTACCTCACGGGCGAGCGTGAATTTTGGGACATGACACTCCGCGTGACGCCCGCCACCCTGATTCCCCGCCCGGAGACCGAGACCCTGGTGGAACAGGCGCTGGAGAGGATTCCGCCGCAGGCCCGCTGGCAGATTGCCGATCTCGGCACCGGCAGCGGGGCCATTGCCCTGGCCATCGCCCGCGAACGGCCGGGCTGCCGGCTGGTGGCGACGGACCTCTCCGCCGCGGCGCTGGCCGTTGCCGGCGACAACGCCGTGCGCTACGCGGTGCCCAATATCCGTTTTGTCGAGGGGGCCTGGCTTGCGCCACTGGCGGACACACGCTTCGAGATGATCATCTCCAACCCGCCCTACGTGCATCCCGACGACCCCCATTTGCAACAGGGCGACCTGCGCTTTGAGCCGCTGTCGGCGCTCCACTCCGGCCCGGATGGCATGACGGATATTCGCACCATCGGCGACACCGCCCGCCAGCACCTGCATGCCGCGGGCTGGCTGTTGCTGGAACACGGCTTTGATCAGGGTCCGGCGACCCGTGCCTGCCTCACCGGGCTCGGCTACCGGCAGGTACAGACCATCGAGGACCTGGCGCACCAGCCACGCGTGACCCTGGGCTGCTGGCCCGGTTAATCCCCCACCACCCGCGCTCCGCCCCGCATGCACGCGCACCCCACTTTCGCATAGAATTTGCGCCGTTTTCGGGCTAGGATCAGTGCATGGATCCGGCACACATCGATTTCATCAAGCAGCACGAAATCCACTTCCGCAACGAGGACCCCGCCGCCAACGATGCGCGCGAGACCCTGCGCCTGCTGATGGGAGTGTCCGGCATCGCGGATATTCGCGCACTGACGCCACAGTGCATCCAGGTGCGGTACGACCTTCGCCAGATCAGCCTGCAGGTGATCGAGACCGCGCTCTCGGAGGTCGGCTATCACCTCGACAACAGCCTGCTCAGCAAGATGAAACGCGCACTGTTCTACTACACGGAAGAGACCCAGCTGGTGAACTGGGGCTACCAGCACGATCAGGCCAGCTCCACACTCGACATCTTCGTCAGCTGTTACCATCAGCGCCAACACGGCTGTCGTGACCAACGACCGGAGTATATGCGGCATTATCTGTAAACCCTTGCCGGCGGCAAGCTCCCGACCCCGAGCTGTCGACACGCACCCGCCCTCAACCCACCCGGCCTGCCGCCCGCACGCCAGCAGCCAAGACCCGCACTAGCCAACACATGAACGACGAGCAACTCCTCCGCTACAGCCGACAGATCATGCTGCCGCAATTCGACATTGCCGGACAGCAGCGCCTGCTCGCGTCAAAGGTGCTGATCATCGGCCTCGGCGGACTGGGTTCGCCGGTGGCCATGTATCTGGCGGCCGCCGGTGTCGGCCGCCTGACCCTGGTCGATGATGACGCCGTCGACCTCACCAACCTGCAACGCCAGATCCTCCACACCCAGGCCGACATCGGCCGCGCCAAGGTGGAATCCGCCGCCGACACGCTGCGCGCCATGAATCCCGACATCGAGGTGATCACTCGCCAGCAGCGACTCAGCGGCGCCGAGCTCCATGACGCGGTGCAGCAGGCGGATCTGGTGATCGATGCCAGCGACAATTTTGCCACCCGTTTTGCCATCAACCAGGCCTGCGTCGACACCCGCACCCCGCTGGTCTCCGGGGCCGCCATCCGAATGGAGGGTCAGGTCTGTGTTTTTCTCAACCGTCGACCTGGCCACAGTCCAGGCCACGGCCCCGACTCACAGGATGAACAGGCCGCCTGCTACCGCTGCCTCTACGATGACATCCCCGAGGCCGCCGCCACCTGTAGCGAAAATGGCGTGTTGTCGCCCGTGGTCGGCATCATCGGCAGCATCCAGGCGACCGAGGCGATCAAACTGCTGGCGGGCATCGGCACCCCGCTCGCCGGACGACTGCTGACCCTGGATGCGGCCAACATGGAGTTTCGCGAAATCCGCCTGCGCCGCGATCCGTCATGCCCCGTCTGTGCCGGGAAATAGCCCACCATGCCTCCGACCCGCGAGACCATCGAACTCCCCCGCCGCATCGCCAATCAACTACTGGAACAGGCGCTCGGCGCAGCGGATCGGGAGATCTGCGGACTCATCGCCGGCCACGCCGGCCAACCCTGCCAGTGTTATCCGGTCGACAACGTGGCCACCGCACCCCAGCATCAATTTCAACTCGACCCCCAACAACAGATCGCGGCCCTGCGCCAGATGCGGGAACAGGGCCAGACCCTGTTCGCAATCTATCATTCACACCCCACCACCCCGGCCAGCCCGTCGCTCGCGGATAGCGAGCAGATGCAGTACCCGGATGCCCTGTACCTCATCATCTCACTGCACACCACCGGCACCCTGCAGCTGCGCGCCTATCGCTTTATCGACCACCGATTCCAGGGTACGAATGTCCACATCGGCGAGTCCGCGTGACGCCGTTTCACGGTCGCCTGGAATCGCCGTACTCTCCCTACAAAGTCCACAGTGCCTAACCGGACTTTGGTCACAATAAATTCTGAAGAGCTTTTCTGTTTGTCCGATAAACAAATTAGACCGGAAAAACGCCGGGGCACAGGCCAGATGCAACCATGGCGGTTGTTTCTGGTCTCATGTTAGGGCGACAATGAAAATCTCGGCAACGTCATATTGACGTCATGACGGTATATATAGAAAGGGGTATGAAATAATGAGAAACGACAAGGGTCACCGCTATGGCGTCATTGTTGCCGCACTACTGTTGTCACTCGCCCTGGCCGCCGGCGCTACGGCCGTAGCGGCCACCGAAACACCACCGGCCGACAGCGAGGCCGGTGATGACGTGTTAATGGGGGCGGGCGCCCATTTCGCGTGGATCCTGTTCAATGCCATCAAGGCCGATCTCGAAGCCAAGACCGGCCGCAAAACCATCCTCTTCGGCGAGAACTCCATGTTGGGCGTGGGCTGTAATGCCGGCATCAAGGCCGCCAAGCAGGGCGCCAGGAATCGCGAGACCTTCGGTTTTGTGTGCTGCCCCCTCAGCGATGAGGAAATCGAAAAGGAACAGCTCATCGTCTATCCGCTGGCGATGGAACCCATTCTGATCCTCACCCATGAAGACAACCCCATCGACGATCTCAGCGTAGAGCAGGTGCGCGCCATTTTCCGTGGCGATCTGCTCAACTGGTCACAGGTCGGCGGCCCGGACAAACCCATTGTGGTGGTCGCCCGATTGCACTGTAAGGAACGCCCCGGCCACTGGAAAACCATTCTACCGAGCCACAAGGAATTTCGTCAGGAAAAACTGACCGTCAAAAGTGCGGCCGCGATGGTACAGAGGGTCAGCGACTTTAGCGGCGCCATCGGGCACACGGGCGCCACCTGGGAGTTTTCGCCAGAAGACAAGGTCAAGATTGTCACCGTCAATGGCGTCAAACCCACGGCCGAGAATCTGGCTAACGGCAAATATCTGTTTTCTCGTCAACTTTCCGCCATTACCAACCGGCAACCCTCGGCGGATGTCGTCAAGCTCATCAAGGAAACCCAGACTGGTGAAGCCTTTCGCCGCGTGGCAAAAAAATACGAACTACTACCACTAAATCCGCTGTAACCCCCTACAACCGTGCCTGACAACCGCGTACTATTGCCCCGTGAGCACAAGCCGTTGCGAAGCGACGCTGAGACAGTCCTTACCCGAGACGAGCCAACAAGATAACGTATATCGCATGTTCACCACTTATCGCGCACGCCTGATTTTTTACACCTTTCTACTGGTCGCCTTTCTGGTGGCAACGCTCGCCTATACCTATATTTCGTCGCGCAACGTCATTCTTGAGCAGGCTGAACGCAACACACTGAGCACTGCCCGCCTCCTGAGCGGCAATATCGAGATGGAAGAAAACGAGCTACTGCATTACGCCGAAGTCATACGTGACGACCCACGCATCCAGGAATACATGTTCATGGTGACCAAGGTCGGTGTGGAAGTGGACGCCCTGGCGCAACTGTTCGACCGCAATTTCGGCTGGCTACCCGTGGAGCGATTTGTATTTGTCGATCTCACGGGACGGGCCCAGCTCAATGCAGACTCTTCCGACCTTGCCACCGCCGTGCAGGAACACATCCAGCACTCCTCCAATGAAATCTTTTATTTTCAGGGCAAAAACGGCCTGGAACTGGTCGCCTGGGCCAACATCACCTACCAGGACACGCTACTCGGCACGATCGCCATTACCCACATCCTCAACAGCGGCTGGTTATCGCAACACCAGAGCTATACGGGCGGCCACCTGTTTATTGAAAAAAACAATACCATCCAGCTCAGCAGCCTGCCGGAAAGCGAAGGCAAGACCTTTCTTCCCAGCAACAACAGTATTGTGGTCAATGGTGAGATCTATCAGGTGCGCGCCATTCCCCTTTCCAGCGAGGGCATGAATACCCCTCACCTATGGCATGGCATTTCCGAGCAGGAGGTCCTCGACCAGCTCGACAAGCACAGCCGACTGATCTTGCTGCTGGCCATTCTGGGCAGTGCCGCAATCCTGTTCATGGGTCTGGCGATTGCGCGCAACTTTAATCGACCCCTCAGGCAGCTAATGCAGATCACCCATGCAGTCACCCAGGGCACCCTGCCGGTGATGGGCAAGTCGGTGGAGACCAACGAGATAGACGCCCTGGCAAATCAGTTTTCGGAGATGTTGCAAAGCCTGCGGGAAAAACAGGAAGAGATTGATCGCGCGCACAAACGGCTGGAAGAATCGGCGATCACCGATTCACTCACCGGCCTGTTCAATCGACGTTATCTGAAACAGGTGTTCCCCAAACTGCTCGCCCAGACGCAGCGGGAAAATCACTATCTCACCGGCCTGATGCTGGATATCGATCACTTCAAAACGATCAATGACCGTTATGGCCACCTTGCCGGCGATCAGTGCCTTGCACATATCAGCAGTTTGCTGAAAGAGTTTTCGCGCGCCAACGATTATGTGTTCCGCATGGGCGGTGAGGAATTCCTGATACTCAGTCTCGCCGATGCGCCACAGGGAGGGGAGGTGCTTGCCGAAAAAATCCGCGCCACACTAGAGGTGCAGCCCGTCACCTACAAACAGACAATCATCAAGATGACTACCAGCATCGGCGTTAGCCTAACCGATAATAGCCTGAATGCTGATGCGGCATTGACCAACCTGCTGTATCACGCCGACAAGGCGCTGTATGCCGCAAAAAATAATGGCCGCAATCAGGTTGTCGTCTATACCGCCGAGCAACAGGGCGCACCGCTATTACGGGATACGGCACTCTGACCCGAGCATAACCCGGACCTGAAATGATCACTGCGAACTTTTCGGGGTCGCCGCCACGATGCCGTCCGCAAACAGGGCCGCAACATCCACCGCGTCGAACGCATAATGCTGACGGCAAAATTCACAATCCACCTTCACCGCCCCCTCTTCCAGCAACACCGACTGCACCTCAGCCTCCCCCAGCATGCGTAGGGTGTTCTGCACACGCTCACGCGAGCAGCTGCAGCGAAACGCGACGGGCAGCGCAGAAAACAGTCGCACATCTTCTTCATTAAACAGGCGGTGAATAATTTCATTGACCGGCAGCGCCAACAATTCTGCATCCTTCACCGTATCCGCCAGATACACCAGACGCGGCCAGGCATCCTCATCAAGGCTGTCATATTCCTCTTGCTGCGCCGGCAGCCGCTGCAGCAACATACCGGCAGCGGCCTGCCCATCGGCCGTCAACCACAGCCGCGTCTCCAGCTGTTCCGAGTGTTGCAGATAATGCTCAAGTGACTGCGCAAGACTGTCACCGATCACCTCGACAATACCCTGGTAACGTTCACTCCGGTTTCTGCCATCCTGCGCATCCTGTTGCAGGGTGATCGCCACCACGCCCTTGCCCAGCAATGCGTTCAAGCCGACGCAGTGATCCACATCACCCCGCCAGTGGATCAGGCCCCGCAACAGACGCTCACTGGTGCACTCCACCAGCCCCAGCGTCACCGGTCCGTCACCCTTCAATTGCAGGGTCAACTTGCCGTTAAATTTCAGGGTGCCTATCAGCAACACAGCCGCGGCCATCATCTCACCCAGCAGGCCGCGCAGCACCGGGGGATATTCATGACGATCCAGCACCTGTTTCCAGCTGGCATCGAGATGCACGACCTCGCCACGGACATCGAGGTTTTCAAACAGGAAATTACTCAGGGAATCGGATCTAGGCGACATCAAAAATATTCCGGCCAGTTGCTGGTTAGCCAGACAGGCTTTTTAGTGGTCCTTCAGTTTTTGCTCAAGCAGGCCATTGACCTGTTGTGGATTGGCCTTTCCCTGGGTGGCCTTCATCACCTGGCCCACGAAGAAACCAAACAGCTTATCCTTGCCGGCCCGGTACTGTTCCAGCTGGCCGGGATTATTGGCGATGATCTCATCGATAATCGGTTCGATAGCGCTGTTGTCGGTGATCTGTTTCAGGCCCCTGGCCGCGATCACGCTGTCGGCATCACCCTCGCCATTCCACATCGCCTCAAACACCTCCTTGGCCATCTTGCCGGAGATGGTGTTGTCGGCGATGCGCCTGATCATGCCACCCAGCATCGCGGCACTCACCGGACTGTCGCGCAGCGGCAAGTCGCTTTTGTTGATCGCGCCCATGAGTTCACCGCTCACCCAATTGGCGGACAGCTTGCTTTCGCCGCCGGCGATCGCGAACACGGCCTCAAAATATTCCGCCAGCTCGCGACTCGCCGTCAGCACCCCGGCGTCATAGGCGCTCAATGACAGGGTTTGCATGTAACGGCGTCTCTTTTCGTCCGGCAGCTCGGGCAGGGTGGCCTTCACCGCCGCAAGGAAGGCCTCCTCAATCACCACCGGCAATAGATCCGGATCGGGAAAATAACGATAATCGTTGGCCTCTTCCTTGCTGCGCATGGAACGGGTTTCATTCCTGTCCGAATCATACAGACGGGTCTCCTGCACCACCCTGCCGCCGGATTCGATCACATCGATCTGTCGTTCGACCTCGATCTCAATGGCCTTTTCCACAAACCGGAACGAGTTGATATTTTTCAGCTCGGCACGGGTACCGTATTCCTTCTGCCCTTTGGGGCGCACCGACACATTGGCATCACAGCGGAACGAACCCTCCTGCATATTGCCGTCGCAAATTTCCAGATACTGCACCAGGGAGTGGATCTTTTTCATGTAGGCCACCGCCTCCCTGGCGGAACGCATGTCCGGCTCGGAAACAATCTCCAGCAGTGGGGTGCCCGCGCGATTGAGATCAATCCCGGTCATGCCGTGAAAATCGCCATGCATGGACTTGCCGGCATCTTCTTCCAGGTGGGCGCGGGTCACGCCGATCAGCTTGGTCGAGCCATCGTCCAGCTCAATCTCCAGCGAACCCTTCTCGACGATCGGCAATTCCATCTGGCTGATCTGATAGCCCTTGGGCAGATCGGGGTAGAAATAATTTTTACGCGCAAACACCGAACGACGGGAGACATTGGCGCCGATCGCCAGGCCAAACTTGGCCGCCATGCGCACCGCCTCCTTGTTCAGCACCGGCAACACCCCGGGCAGGCCCAGATCCACCGCACAGGCCTGGGTATTCGGTTCCGCACCATAGGCGGTGGAGGCGCCGGAAAAGATCTTGCTGTTGGTGGCGAGCTGGGCGTGAATCTCCAGACCGATCACGACTTCCCATTGCACTGCTGATTGCATTTTTGATTGCATGATGTCCAACCTATTCAAAGCCGGCCGGCGCACGTGTATGCCAGTCCGTCGTTTGTTGATACTGATGCGCCACATTCAACAGCCGCGCCTCATCAAAGTAATTGCCGATCAGCTGCAGGCCCACCGGCATGTCACGACCATCGGTATTCACAAACCCGGCGGGGATCGACATGCCCGGCAGGCCGGCAAGATTGGTTGCGATGGTGTAGATGTCGGACAGGTACATGCTCACCGGATCACTGGCCTTGGCGCCCAGCCTGAAGGCAACATCCGGAGATGTCGGTCCCATGATGACATCCACCTTCTCGAAGGCCTGCTTGAAATCATTACTGATCAACTGACGCAATTTCTGCGCCTTCAGATAGTAGGCATCGTAATAACCCGCCGACAGGGCATAGGTGCCGATCATGATGCGGCGCTTCACCTCCGGCCCAAAACCCTCGCCACGCGAACGTTTGTACAGATCCTCGAGATCCCGCGGATTGTCACAACGATGACCGAAGCGCACCCCATCAAATCGCGACAGGTTGGACGAACACTCCGCCGGCGCAACCACGTAATAGGTCGGCACTGACAGATTCGAGTTAGGCAGGCTGATCTCGACCAGCTCCGCACCCATGGCTTGATACTGTTGGATCGCTGCATCAATCACCGCAGCCACCTCGGCATTCAGCCCCTCATCAAAATACTCTTTTGGCAGACCAATTTTCAGACCCTTAATGTCGCCATTCAGCTGCGCGGTATAATCCGGCACCGGCTGTTCGACGCAGGTGGAATCACGCGCATCGAAACCGGCCATGACATTCAATATCCACGCTGCATCCTCGGCACTGCGCGTCATCGGGCCGGCCTGATCCAGACTGGAGGCGAAAGCGATCATGCCGTAACGCGATACCCGCCCGTAGGTCGGCTTCAACCCGGTGATGCCGCACAGCGCCGCCGGCTGACGAATCGAACCACCGGTATCGGTGCCGGTGGCAAAGGGCGCCAGTCGTGCCGCCACCACCGCCGCCGAGCCACCCGATGAACCCCCCGGCACCGTCTGCGTATCCCAGGGATTTCTCACCGGGCCGTAGTAGCTGGTTTCGTTGGACGAGCCCATGGCGAACTCATCCATGTTGGCCTTGCCCAACATCGGCATGCCCGCCTGTTTTAATTTTTCGACCACGGTCGCATCGTAGGGCGAAATAAAATTGTCCAGCATCTTTGAACCGCAGGAGGTCTTCACGCCCTGGGTGCAGAAAATATCCTTGTGCACCATGGGAATCCCCGTCAGCGCACCGCCCACACCCTGCGCGCGGCATTGGTCTGCGGCATGTGCGGCCTGCATCGCCTCATCGGCGGTCAGGGTCACCAGGGCATTGAGGCTGCTGCCCAGTGTTTCGATGCGATCGAGATAGGCGCGGGTCAGTTCCGCGGAAGAAAATGCGCCCTCGGACAGGCCTCGGGATAGCTCGGCAATGGATTTGTTGTGCATATGAATTCAGATCCAGAAGGAAAGAGAAAAGAAAAAAAGGCGAAAAAAGGAATAGAGAAAAGAGGAAAGAAAAAAAGCAAAGAAGACCAGGTTGTTTTCTTTTATCTTTTATCTTTTATCTTCGCCCTGTTCCCTGCCTTTATTCAATAACCTGCGGCACCAAAAACAGACCCGCCTCAACCTGCGGCGCATTGGCCTGCAACAGTTCACGCTGATTCTGCTCGGTCACCACATCCTCGCGCAGACGCTGTTGGGCATCCAGCGGATGGGCCATGGGGCTGACGCCCGCCGTGTCCACGGCCGACATCTGTTCCACCAGACCCAGAATATTGCTCAGCTCGCGGGCGTACTCCGGGACATCGGCCTCAGCGATACCGAGCCGGGCAAGGTGGGCGATTTTTTCGATGTCTGCTCTCTGTAGCGACGGTTTTGACGACATGCGCGATTCTCTGAAAGGTATGTAATAAAGGGCAAACGGGGCCAGACCAAAAAAGAGTGCAGAATTTAGCATAAATGCGCCACGGCCCATAGTCCGCTGGGGGCGTTAAACCCGCATGTTATCTTGCTGAAACCCCCCAGCATTGTTACATTAACGGCAATCTCTAGGATGATGGCCCGATAGCCATCCCCTACAATCCCTAACTGCGACAATAAGAGCGATTATAAAACATTATGTTTGCACGACTACGCGGCCTGTTTTCCAATGACCTGTCCATCGATCTCGGCACCGCCAACACCCTGATCTATGTCAAGGGACAGGGTATCGTCCTCAACGAACCCTCGGTGGTGGCGATCCGCATGGAGCGCGGCACCGGCAATCCGAAAAAGATCGCGGCGGTGGGCCTGGAGGCCAAACGCATGCTGGGACGCACGCCGGGCAACATCCAGGCCATTCGCCCCCTGAAGGACGGCGTGATCGCCGATTTCACTGTTACCGAAAAGATGCTCCAGCATTTTATTCACAAGGTGCATCAGGACAAGTTCAAATTTTTCCACCCCAGCCCACGCGTACTGGTCTGCGTCCCCTGCGGCTCGACCCAGGTGGAGCGTCGCGCGATTCGCGAATCGGCCGCCGGCGCCGGGGCGCGCGAGGTCTACCTGATCGAGGAGCCCATGGCGGCGGCCATCGGCGCCGGACTGCCGGTCAATGAGGCCAGCGGCTCCATGGTACTGGACATCGGCGGCGGCACCACCGAGGTGGCGGTGATCTCGCTCGCCGGTATCGTCTATTCGGCATCGGTGCGTATCGGTGGCGACCGCTTCGACGAGGCCATCATCAATTACGTGCGACGCAACTACGGCACCCTGATCGGTGAATCCACCGCCGAGTACATCAAAGAGACCATCGGCAATGCCTATCCCGGCGACGAGCTACGCGAGGTGGAAGTGCGTGGCCGCAATCTCGCCGAGGGCATTCCCCGCAGCTTCACCCTTAACAGCAATGAAATCCTCGAGGCCCTGCAGGAGCCACTGTCCGGCATTGTCAGCGCGGTAAAAACGGCGCTCGAGCAGACCCCGCCGGAACTGGGCGCCGATGTCGCCGAACGCGGCCTGGTGCTCACTGGCGGTGGCGCGCTGCTCAGGGATCTCGATCGACTGCTGATGGAAGAGACCGGCCTGCCGGTGATTGTTGCCGAAGACCCGCTCACCTGCGTGGCACGCGGCGGCGGTCGGGCGTTGGAGATGATTGACGAAATTGGCACCGACCTGTTCACCTCCGAGTAAACCCCCGATCACGCAGCGCGGCCGGGCATCGGCCACAGCATTTCCACGCCACGGGCTTCCAGGGCGACGCGGAGGAGCAAGGCAATAAAACCGCTATTCATACAGGGGCCATCCATCACCACGCGACTGGTGGTGCTGGCCATCCTTTCCATACTGATGATGTCTGTGGATCATCGCCAGCATCACCTGGAGGGTATCCGCGGCACACTCTCGCTACTGGTGTATCCCCTGCAATTCATCGTTAACCTGCCTGTCGCGGCGTCAAACTGGGTCGGCGAAAGCCTCGCCAGCAGGGAGACCCTGCAGACCCAGAATGCGCGCCTCGAAATGCAACAAACCCTGTACAAGGCCAAGCTCCTGAAACTGCAATCACTGACGGCAGAAAACCTGCGTCTGCGTGAACTCCTGCAGTCTTCCAAAAAGTTCAACGAACGCGTGCTGATTGGTGAACTCCTCTCCGTGGATCTGGAGCCCTTTACCCGCCAGGTGGTGATCAACAAGGGCAGCCGACATGAGGTCTACCTCGGCCAGCCGCTAATGGATGCCGAGGGCGCGATGGGACAGATTGTGCACCTCGGGCCCTTTTCCAGCACCGCCATGCTGATCACCGACGCCAACCACGCCATCCCGGTACAGGTGAATCGCAACGGCCTGCGCGCCATCGCCCTGGGCACCGGCGCACCGGACCGGCTCGACCTCCCCTATCTGCCGATCAGCGCCGACATCGTGGAGGGCGACCTGCTCACCACCTCGGGACTGGGCGGACGCTTCCCTCCCGGCTACCCGGTGGCAATGGTGACCAGCGTGCACAAAGATCCCACCCTGCCTTACGCGGTGATATCGGCCGTGCCGACGGCGCAGCTGGAACAGTCCCGAGAGGTGCTGCTGGTGTGGCACGACCAGACCCCGGATCAGGCAGACCCCGCTGGCGATACCGCAGCAGGGGCAAACCCGCCATGACCGTCAGCGCCCGCGAGGTATCATGGCCTCGAACATAGCCCGCCACCACGGCGGCGCCACCATTGTGATCAGCCTTGTCTTCGCCCTGCTGCTGCAGATGATCGCCCTGCCCGACTGGGCAGTATCCCTGCGCCCGGACTGGCTCGCCCTGGTGCTGGTGTATTGGTGCATCGCCCTGCCGGAGCGAGTGGGGGTCGGCATCGGCTGGTTCACCGGATTAATCCTGGACGTCGCCAACGGCGCGCTACTGGGCCAGAATGCGCTCGCCCTGGCCATCGTCGCCTACCTGGCCATACGCCTGCACCAGCGGATTCGCCTGTTTCCCCTGTGGCAGCAGTCGGTGAGTGTCCTGCTGCTCATCACGCTGCATCTGATGCTGGTATTGTGGATCCGGGGTAGCGTCGGCCAATCCTCGGAGACCTGGGCCTACTGGCTACCGGCGCTGACCAGCCTGCTGGCATGGCCGCTGGTATTCACTGTGTTACGTGGCCTGCGCCGCACCTACCGTGTGCGTTAAACCACGGAGAGCCTGAGAGTCACAAACCGACACCCGCGGCATCTTTACTGAGCACCTCAAATACCCCATATGGCCTCCAGCAACACCATCAAAGACCACTTTCGCGAGACCCGGATGTTCACCAGCCGCGCGGTCATCGCCCTGCTGTGCTGTATCGCCCTGCTGGCCCTGCTGCTGGTGCGGCTGTTTGATCTACAGGTACTGAAACACGCCACCTATGCCGTACTGTCCGACAAAAACCGCATGCATATCCGCGCCGTGCCCCCGACCCGCGGCCTCATCTATGACCGCAACGGCATCTTGCTGGCCGAGAATCTGCCGAGCTTTCAACTGGAGGTCATCGCCGAACAGGTCGAGGATCTGGATGCCACCATCGCCGGGCTACGTGAGCTGATCGATATCAGCGACGACAATATCAGCACCTTCAAACAAAGCCTGCAACGCAGCAAGCGTTACAAACCCATCGCCCTGCGTGAACGGCTGTCGGATGCCGAGGTCGCCCGCTTTGCCGTCAATCGGCACCGCTTTCCCGGGGTCGATACCGTCGCCCACCTCTATCGCCACTACCCCTTCAATGGCCGCGGCGTCCATGCCCTGGGTTACGTGGGGCGGATCAGCGAGCAGGAATTACAGAGCATCGACAACGACAATTACGAGGGCAGCGACTACATTGGCAAAACCGGGGTCGAGCGCTTTTATGAAGACCTGCTGCATGGCGAGGTCGGCGTGGAACGCGTCGAGACCAACGCCCAGGGCCGCACCCTGCGGGTGCTGGATCGCGACGCACCGGTACCCGGTCTCAATCTCTACCTTAGCCTGGATGCCGAGCTGCAGCGCATTGCCGAGACCGCCCTGGGAGAGGACAACGGCGCCGTGGTGGCCATCGATCCCACCGATGGCAGCGTGCTGGCACTGGCCAGCATGCCCACCTTCGACCCGAACCTGTTCGTCGCCGGCATCGACAGCAAAACCTATCGCGCCCTGCAGGATTCGCCCGACCAGCCCATGTTCAACCGCGCCATCCGCGGCCGCTATCCGCCGGGCTCCACGGTCAAACCCTTCATCGGCCTGGCGGGGCTGGAATACGGCCTGATCGACCCCAACACCACCACCTACTGTCAGGGGTGGTACTTGCTGGATGGTGACGAACGCAAATACCGCGACTGGAAAATCACCGGCCACGGGCCGATGGACCTCTCCCATGCCCTGATCGAATCCTGTGACGTGTATTTTTACGACCTGGCCCTGACCCTGGGCATCGATCGCCTCTCGCAGTTTCTGGAGCCCTTCGGTTTTAGCGACATCACCGGCATCGACATCAGCGGCGAGCTCACCGGCCTGGTGCCCACCCGCGCCTGGAAACGCCGCGAAAAACGGCAACCCTGGTATCCCGGCGAGACGCTCATCACCGGCATCGGCCAGGGCTTCTTCCTGACGACGCCCCTGCAGCTGGCCACCGCCACCGCCGCCCTGTCACACTACGGCAGCCAGCTCCGCCCACGACTGGTGGCCGCCACCGAAGACCCCGGCAGCGGCGAAAAGGTATGGCTACCCTCCATCCCCAATGTCGCGGTGCCGGTGGGCAACCCGGACAACTGGAACTACATCATCCGTGCCATGACCAAGGTGGTACACAGCTCGCACGGAACAGCACGACGCATCAGCCAGGGCGCAAATTTCAAGATCGCCGGAAAAACCGGCACGGCCCAGGTGTTCGGCATCAAGCAGGATGAGAAATACGTCGAAGAGGACATCGCCAAGAAACTGCGCGACCACGCCCTGTTTGTCGGTTTCGCCCCGGCGGATCGGCCCCGCATCGTGGTGGCGGTGATCGTCGAGAACGGCGGCAGCGGTGGCGCCGTGGCCGCACCCATCGCCCGACAGGTCATGGACGATTATCTGAACCGGATACTCCCCGCTGAGGCCCTGCCCATCACCCCGGCAAACACAGCGGACACCACCACAACGGAGCCGACGACATGAACCTGTTCGAGGCCCGCGCCGAGGTCCTGCAGGCCAACCGCCGCACCCTGGCGGAACGCCTGCACCTCGATGTGCCGCTGTTATTGTGTCTGCTCGCGCTGGCGACCATCAGCCTGATCATGCTGTTCAGTGCCAGCGGCCAGAAGATCGATGTCATCTGGCGACAGTCCGTGCGCCTGGGGGTGGGCTTTTTTATCATGCTGGTGCTGGCGCAATTAAATCCCGCCCCCCTCAAACGCTGGACCCCCTGGATATTCACTCTGGGCGTTATCCTGTTGCTGGCGGTGCTGTTGTTTGGTGACGCCAGCAAGGGGGCGCAGCGCTGGCTGGACCTCGGCCTGTTCCGCTTCCAGCCCTCGGAGATGATGAAACTCGCCGTGCCCATGATGGTGGCCTGGTATCTCAGCGACCATCCCCTGCCGCCCAGCCTGCAGCGGCTGGCCTTTGCCGGCCTGATCATCGTCATCCCCACCCTGCTGATCGCCAGGCAACCGGACCTGGGCACCGCACTGCTGGTGGCCTGCGCCGGCATCTTTGTGCTGCTGTTTTCCGGCATCTCCTGGCGGTTGCTGTTTGTATCAGGGGCGGGGCTGGCGGCCTGCGCCCCGGTGGTATGGCACTTTATGCACGACTATCAGCGCCAGCGCGTGTTGACCTTCCTCAATCCCGAACAGAATCCGCTCGGCGCGGGCTATCACATCATCCAGTCAAAGATCGCCATCGGTTCCGGCGGACTGTATGGCAAGGGCTGGCTCAACGGCACCCAGTCCCAGCTCAATTTCCTGCCCGAGCGCTCCACCGATTTTATTTTTTCCGCCTACGCCGAGGAGTTTGGCCTGTTCGGCATTCTGGCGTTACTGGCGGTGTATCTGCTGGTCATCATGCGCGGTCTGCTGATCGCCAGTCAGGCGCAGGATACATTCACCCGTCTGCTGGCCGGCAGTCTGGTGATGACCTTCTTCATCTATATTTTCGTCAACATCGGCATGGTAACCGGCCTGTTACCCGTGGTTGGCGTGCCCCTGCCGCTGGTCAGTTACGGCGGTACATCAATGGTGACCCTGATGGCCGGTTTCGGTATCCTTATGTCCATCCACACGCACCGCAAACTATTGCCGCGCTAAATGCCTCCACCCAGATCGAATAAAACACCATGAAACTGAACCTGCGCACAATTTCCTATTCCTGTATTTTCAGCGGCCTGTTGCTGGCAATGCCCGCCGGCGCCAGCACCGCGCTCGACGAGCAGATTGTTTCCGAGCGTGAAGATGTCAAAACCTTCATCAAGGAGATGGTCGACAAACACAGCTTCGATGCAGAAAAGCTGACCGCCCTGTTCAGGGACGTCACCCTGAAACAAAAGATCATCGACGCCATCAGCCGCCCGGCCGAGGGCAAACCCTGGCATCAATATCGCCCCATCTTCGTCACCGACACCCGCATCAATGAAGGCGTCACCTTCTGGAACGAGAACGAGGCCACACTGCAGGCCGCGGAACAGGAATACGGCGTACCACCCGAAATCATCGTCGCCATCATCGGCGTCGAAACCCGTTACGGCCGGCACAAGGGCGGCTATCGGGTGATGGACTCGCTCTCCACCCTGGCCTTTGCCTATCCCAAACGCGGCGAATTTTTCCGCAGCGAGCTGGAACATTATCTGTTGCTGGCCCGGGAAGAGGCGCTCGATCCCATGCAGATCACCGGCTCCTACGCCGGGGCAATGGGCAAGTCACAATTCATCTCCAGCAGCTATCGCCACTATGCGGTGGACTTCGACGGCGATGGCAAACGCGACCTCTGGAACAACAATGCCGACGCCATCGGCAGCGTCGCCAATTATTTCAAACGTCACAAATGGCAGCCCGGCGGCCCCGTGGCGACACCGGCCATCGTCGGCAGCAACCACATCCAGCTGCTGGTGCAGGAAGGCTACAAACCCCACAGCACCCTCGCCGAACTGCGCAAACGCGGCGTGACCGCCAAGACCAAAGTGGACCTTGGGGAACTTGGCGCCCTCATCGAACTCGAACTGGCAGTGGGCCGTGAATACTGGATCGGGCTCAACAACTTTTATGTGATCACCCGTTATAATCACAGCCCACTGTATGCCATGGCTGTGCATCAGCTGGGTCAGGCCATCATGAAAAAACGGAACGAGGCACTTAGCGCCAGCGCAAAATGAACCTTTGTTTTCGAATAAACAGTTTTCGAATAAACGGTTTTCGAATAAACGATTTTCGAACAACCGGCTTCACCGATCCTGCGGCCCGCCATTCTGGCGCCGTCCAGCGACAGCTTCGGGCCACACACCTTCAGCACCGGCTGACGGTCATCTTGCTGATCAGCATCGCGCTCAGCGCCTGCGGCTCACTGCCGCACAGCCGTTACGGCTTTGCACAGGACAACGCGCCGGCAGAACAGATCGATCACCAAGGTGTTGCCGACGCCATCCCCCGGCACGAACCACGCAGCAAATACGGCAACCCCAAAACCTACGTGGTGCAGGGTCGACGCTACACCGTGCGCGACACCGCCCGCGGTTTTCAGCAGACCGGCATCGCCTCCTGGTACGGCACCAAATTTCACGGCCATCGCACCTCCAGCGGCGAGACCTATGACATGTATGCCATGACCGCGGCACACAAAACACTACCCCTGCCGGTTTACGTAGAGGTACGCAATCTGGACAACGGCCGGAAAATTATTGTGCGTGTCAATGATCGCGGCCCCTTCGCCAGCGGTCGCATCATTGACCTCTCTTTCGTGGCGGCAAAAAAACTCGGCATCACCGAAAAGGGAACCGGCCGCGTGGAGATCCGCGCGATTGAACCCGACAACGCCACACCCAGCTCACAGAACGTGGCAACCAGCCCCGTCACAACCGGTACCACCGGCTCCGCCACTACACTCGCGGCTACGGGCCAGCTCTATCTACAGGTCGGCGCCTTCACGGATCACAACAACGCCACCCAGCTGGTCAACCGACTGATGGCCAGCACTGCAGAAAATGTGCTGATCAATCGCAAGGACACCGGCGCCTACAATGTCTACCAGGTGCGCATTGGCCCACTGCAATCGGAAGCGGATGCACAACGCCTGCGCACCACGCTCGAACCGCTGGGACTGGACAGCCCGAACCTCGTTGTGGATTAGGCCGGAAATGGCTATGATTTGCACCACACCGGCTAAACGAAGCCGATAAAAACCGCGGCTTTTTACCCGCAGCATTTATCTTATCTGCCACAGTTTATCTAACCCATCACGTTTCATTCATACACAACAGTCGAGTCTTTCAATGCAGCATATTATTCACAAGTCCCGGGCCCTATTCGCCGCGCCACTCTTTTTACTTACCCTGGCCACCGCCCTGTTTTTCAGCGCCATCGCCCCCGGTGAGTCCGCCACCCTTATACCCGACACACCGAAGATCAAGGCCAAGGGCTACCTGCTCATCGACTTCAACAGCGGGCGGGTGCTGGCCGAAAAAGAATCCGACCAGCGTCTGGAACCGGCCAGCATTACTAAAATGCTGTCGTCCTATGTCTTTGCAAATGAACTGGCCAAGGGTTCTATCTCACTGAGCGATGAGGTACGCATTAGCGAGAAGGCCTGGCGCATGCAGGGTTCGCGCATGTTTGTGGAGGTCGGAAAAAATGTCAGCGTTGAAGACCTGCTGAAAGGCGTCATCGTCCAGTCCGGCAACGATGCCACGGTGGCCCTGGCCGAACATATCGCGGGCAGTGAAGATGCGTTTGCATCCCTGATGAACCAGCACGCCGCAGAGCTGGGCATGGTCGACAGTCATTTTGTTAACAGCACCGGCCTGCCGCACAAAAACCATTACACCACGCCACGCGACATCGCCCGGCTGGCGACCGCCTTGATTCGTGATTTTCCCGAACACTACAAACAGTATTCGATCAGGAGCTTTACCTTTAACAACATCACCCAATACAACCGCAACAAATTATTGTGGCGCAACAATACCGTGGACGGCATCAAGACCGGACACACCGATGCGGCCGGCTACTGCCTGGTGGCTTCCGCACTGCGGGATGACATGCGATTGATTTCCGTGGTGCTCGGCACCAGCAGCGAAGAATCCCGCGCTGCCGAAAGTCAGAAACTACTCACCTACGGTTTCCGTTTCTTTGAAACTCACAAACTCTACGAGGCCAATGCGCCACTGACTACCGCGCGCATCTGGAAAGGCACACAGGAGCAGCTGGAGCTGGGTCTGGAACAGGATCTTTACCTCACCATACCCAAAGGCCAGTACAAGAATCTCGACGCCAACATGAACCTCGATGCACGCATTGTCGCACCGGCGAAAAAAGGCCAGTCGTTTGGCTCGGTGAATATCAGCCTGAGTGACGAGCAATACGCCAAACGGGAATTAGTCGCTCTCACCGACATTGAGAAGGGCGGCCTGGTGGATAGTCTCATCGACGAAATCAAGCTGTTGTTTGAATAATTTTCACCGCTACCTACCAACAACACGCATGATAAAGGGTATCCTGCCATGCGTCTCAGCAACATAAGGCAACACGAATCTAATGCCAACAGTTTATCTTAACGGCAGTTTTCTTCCCGCTGAACAGGCCTGCGTGCCGGTACTGGATCGCGGCTTTATCTTTGGCGATGGCGTCTATGAAGTCATTCCCGCCTATGGTGGCAAACTGTTTCGGCTGGAAGAGCATCTGCAGCGCCTGCAAAACAGCCTGGATGCCGTGCGCATTCCCAACCCGCACGACACCGATGCCTGGGTCACGCTGCTAGACGCACTGGTCGCGCATAATGGCGGCGGGGAGCAGTCACTCTACCTGCAGGTCACTCGCGGCTGTGCGCAGCGTGACCACGCCATGCCCGCGCAGCCGACACCCACGGTGTTTGCCATGTGCAACCCGCTCAAGCCACCGGCGACGGAGATTATCGAAAATGGCGTAGCGGCGATCACCCTGGATGACATTCGCTGGCAGCGCTGCCATATCAAGGCGATCAGCCTGCTGCCCAATATCCTGCTGCGCCAGGAGGCCCTAGACCAGAATGCCGCCGAGGCCATCCTGATTCGTGACGGCCTTGCCACCGAGGGCGCCGCCAGCAATCTGTTCGCGGTGCTTGACGGCGTACTTTGCACGCCGCCTACCGGCCCGTTTCTGTTACCCGGCATCACCCGTGATCTTATTCTCGAACTTGCCGCCGCCAACGACATCGCCCATTGCGAACAGTCTATCTCGCGCCTTGATCTACAGCAGGCCGATGAGGTCTGGCTGACATCATCCACCCGGGAAATTCTGCCGGTGACCCGACTCGACAACACCGTGGTCGCCGATGGCCGTCCCGGCCCCTTGTTTAAGCGGATGCTGGCCTTATATCAGGACTACAAGCAGCAATTACGCAGCTAATCCGTTTGCCAAAAATACGCCAGCATGACCACCGACGATACCCACAACAATCCACAATCGGCCATTGATTACCCCTGCGAGTTTCCCATCAAGGCGATGGGACTCGCTTCCGCATCGCTGCACCTGACAATATTGGATATCGTGCAACGGCATGCACCCGAGGTCGATGACAGCACCCTCAAAAGCAGACCCAGCAGTAACGGAAAGTATGTATCCATCACCATCACCATTACCGCTCAAAGCCGTGCCCAGCTCGATGCCATCTACACCGATCTCACTGCCTGCGAACATGTACTCATGGCCCTGTGATCACGCCCGACCACTCAGACAGCAATAACGCCGGCCAAGACTTTATTGTGCGCCAGCTGGGCCTGCGGGATTACGAGCCCGTGTGGCGCGAGATGCAGCACTTCACCGACACGCGCAGCGCCGATACCGCCGATGAAATCTGGCTGCTGGAACACCCGCCGGTATTCACCCTGGGACTCAATGGCAAACGCGAACACATCCTCAGAGCCGGCGATATACCCGTCGTCAACTGCGACCGCGGCGGTCAGGTTACCTATCATGGCCCCGGCCAATTGGTCGCCTATCTATTGTTAGATATACGGCGCCGCGGGCTTGGCGTGAAGACCCTGGTCGTCAGCATCGAGCAGGCCATCATCGAGCTGCTGGCGGGGTATCAGATTCACGGCCAACGCCGCGAGGGGGCACCCGGCATCTATGTCGATGCCGCCAAGATTGCCGCGCTCGGTTTACGAATTCGCAAAGGCTGTTCTTATCATGGACTGAGTCTCAACGTCGATATGGATCTAACGCCATTTTCCCGGATCAATCCCTGTGGCTACGAGGGCCTGGCAACCGATCAGCTGAGCCACCATGTCTCACACCCCGACATGGCGGACATCAAGCAAGGGCTGATTTTATCCCTAACCAGGCAGCTCACCCCATAAACCCGCAACTTCAAGTTTTTCGCCATCTAGAATTAACCCTAAAAAATATGTACAAGCCGATTTTTTTTGTCTAGATTTCACTGATGGACTCCACAAAAGAGGTTGCCGACGATCAGCAGGGCGACACCTGGTATCGACACCTGATCGAATCGACACATGCTATCCCCTGGGAACTGGATACCGATACCTGGCGCTTCACCCGCATGGGAGAACAGGCGGTCGCCCTGTTCGGCTATCCGCTGGACGAATGGTACCAGCCGGATTTCTGGGTCACACATCTACACCCCGATGATCAGCACTGGGCGCCCGCATTTTGTCAGAACCTGTCGGACAATAATGAAAACCACGAACTGGAGTATCGCCTGCTCACCGCCGACCATCAGGTGGTCTGGGTGCGCGATGTGGTCTCGGTGGGGGTGGATGCCTCGGGCAAACGCACACTCCAGGGCTTCATGTTCGACATCAGCGCCCGCAAGCAGGTCGAAACATCGCTGCGCGCCCTGGCGGTCAGCTCCCCCAGCGATGATACCGACGATTTTTTTCATGACTGCGTCAAAAATCTCGCCCAGGTCTACGGCGCCCGCTACGCCTTCATCGGCCTGCTCAAGGAAAACCGACAGGAGGTGCGCACCCTGGCCGTCTGGGCCGGCGATCACATTGCCGACAATTTCGAATATCACCTGGAGGGCACGCCCTGTAAGGATATCCTGGATCTGAAGGCGGAACTCATCCCCAGTCAGGCAGCGCAGCGCTATGCCGACGATGAGATGCTGGTGCAGATGGGGGTCGATTCCTATTTTGGCTCACCCCTGACGCCCTCCGAGGGCAAGATGATCGGCCTGGTCTCGGTAATGGACACCCGCCCCATGGCGCTGTCGGAATGGACCGCACCCATTCTCGGCATGTTCGCCACGCGCATCACGGTGGAGCTGGAAAAACGCGCGGCGAACCGGCGCATCCAGGAATTCAACACCTCCCTCGAACGACGCATCCAGCAGCGCACCGCGGAACTGGAGGCCGCCAATAAGGAACTGGAAAACTTCGCCCACTCGGTCTCACATGACCTGCGTGCGCCCTTGCGCAGCATCAGCGGCTTCAGTGCGCTGCTGGCGGAGGACTATGCCACCCAGCTCGATGAGCAGGCCCATCATTATCTGCAACGGGTGCAGTCCGGCTGTGCGCGCATGAATGACCTTATCGAGGCCCTGCTGCACCTCTCACAACTGGTGCGCAGCGAGCTCACACCGGAGGACACCGACCTCAGCCAGCTGGCCCATGAGGCCATTACCCAGTTGCATGAACAGGATCCCGAGCGACAGATCCGCATCGACATCGAAGACGGGCTCTATGCCCGCTGCGACCCGCGACTGATGCGCGCCGTCATCACCAACCTGCTGGACAACGCCTGGAAATATAGCGCGCGTAGCGCGGCCCCGCATATCACGTTTCGCCGCCGCACCGACGGCGAGGGTTTTGAGATCAGCGACAACGGCGTGGGCTTCGACATGCAATACGCCGACAAGCTGTTTACCAGCTTCCAGCGCCTGCACCCGGACAGCGAATTTGCGGGCACCGGCATCGGCCTCGCCACGGTGGCCCGGATCATCCAGCGCCACGGGGGGCGTGTGTGGGCCGAAAGCGCGTCCGGCAAAGGGGCCACTTTCGGCTTTAGCCTGTAGCTCCTAATCGTCAGTAACGGCCGGTCAACAGTGTCTCACACCCCATTCCATTGTATGATGGCCCTCCTTCGAGCCACCCAATTTCCCCGGCATAATCATGGATAAACCCCGCACCCCACCCCCCTCACGTGACGCAATGACGGCCCAGAACACGAAAAAAACCCCCGGCGTAAAGGCCGGCGAAAAACTCCGCGGCGCAGAAAAGGTCGCCCGCATCCCGATCAAGGTCGAGCCCAGCGTGCGGATACAACGCAAGCCGAGCTGGATACGCGCCAAGGCCCCCACCAGCCCCGAGGCCCAGCGCGTCAAAGGCCTGCTGCGCGAGCACAAGCTGCATACCGTCTGCGAAGAGGCCGCCTGCCCCAACCTGGGGGAGTGCTTCAGCCACGGCACGGCCACCTTCATGATCATGGGCGATATCTGTACCCGCCGCTGCCCCTTCTGCGACGTCGCCCACGGCCGGCCCAAGCCCCTGGATGCCGACGAGCCCGGGAATCTCGCCCGGACCCTGGCCCTGCTCAAGCTCCAGTATGTAGTGATTACCTCGGTGGATCGCGATGACCTGCGTGACGGGGGGGCCGGGCACTTCGTCGAGTGCATCCGTGCGGTGCGCGAGACCTCACCCCAGACCCGCATCGAGGTCCTGGTGCCGGATTTCCGGGGCCGTATGGAGATCGCGCTGGAGATCATGCAACAAGCGCCGCCGGACGTCTTCAACCACAACCTGGAGACCGCGCCGCGGCTCTACAAAAAGGCCCGTCCCGGTGCCGACTACGCCTGGTCGCTACGGCTGATCCAGCAGTTCAAGGCCCTGTACCCGCAGGTGCCCACCAAATCCGGGCTGATGCTGGGGTTGGGCGAAACCTTCGATGAAATCGTCGAGGTCCTCAAAGACCTGCGCGCCCACGACTGCGACATGCTCACCCTGGGCCAGTACCTGCAACCCAGCCTCAACCACCTGCCGGTGGATCGCTTCGTCACGCCCGAGGAGTTCGATCAACTGGCCGACATCGCCCGCGAGCTGGGCTTTTCCAACGTCGCCAGCGGCCCCATGGTGCGCTCCTCCTACCACGCCGACCAGCAGGCGGCGGGCCATATGAAGGACTGAGAGCTCAGCACTCAGCACTCAAATCACACCGCCGCGCAGGTCGGTCGGGTGATATACCTACGATTCGGGTCGACAACGAAGCGCCGCACCATGAGGCTGCGTCCGACCAGCATCGGATAGGTGAAGTGGTTGCGGTCGGCCAGGTTGACCTCGGCAGTGACCCGCTGCCCGGCCACACACAGGCCCAGGCTGACGACGGGTCTTTCGAGATAACCGCCCTCTTTCCGCTTGATCTGCCCTAGCCGGATCAGCGGCCGCTCCATGACCACCTCGACGCCCGCCCGATCCCGGAGGGTGAAGCGGACCCAGGGGTTACCGTCATGGGTAACATAACTAATGGCGGAGGCATGGATCGAGCTGTTGTCCGCCCCAGTGTCTATCTTGGCCGGCAACACCAGCCCGGTATCCAGAATCGATACCTCTTCAACCCAACCCAGGATGGCGGGGGCCTCATCCGCGCCTGCGACTCCCGCAGCGGCAACCAGTGCCGCGGTGAGAGCCATCATCACCAGCAGGGCGGTCGACTGCATCAGCGGTGCTCGGGTCATCGGCCTATACCTCATATGTCGACGATTACGTCGTTACTATCAATGAATACTACTATTCATTATGGTTGATCATTTTGTGCGACGACACATTCCATCGACACCCTTTAGATAATGACAAAATAATCCACCAGTAGACCGCCAGACACTCACCAGGGTTCCCGAAACACGCATGATCGGCAGGACATCACACCGCTCGTTTCACTGGTTGCTCTGGACCGCCGCTGCCGTGCTGGTAGTGTTATGGGCGATCGCTGCCGGACTGCGTTATCTGGACAGCAGCGCGGCAACCGCTGCGGCCGGTGACCGCCTATGGGAGGTGCGGATCAGTGTCCAGCTGGACAAACCCGCTGCACCGGAGGCCATTGCCATCGCGGCCGTGCCCGCCGACACCGCCCATCTGCGGATTATCGGCCAGCAGCTGGCCCACCCGGGATGGCGGTTGCGGTTTACGGCCGACCCCGACTGGGGGGTTGCTCGCCAGATACGCCTGGCGGCCAGCAGCGCCCACGCACACGGCTTTAATCTCGGTTTTACCCTGTACCAGTCGGCCGCTCCCTTCATGCAGCAGCAGTTGCAGCAGTCGCTACGGCACAGGCTCACCACCCGTGAGCGGGAGCGGTATCTGCGCAGCGATCCACTGCTGGGGCTTGAACACGATACCCTGGTAAACGAGGTCCGTCAGATCACCGACCGATCGTCCTCAGGCGCAGAGCTGCAAAGCCACATCTTCCGCTTTGCGCACCGGCTGTTATCGCCCCAAAAAGCCGAAACCCGCCCCCTACCCGAGGTCATTGCCAGCGGTCAGGCCAGCGTGCTGGAACGCGCCAACGTCATGGTGGCCCTGAGTCGTGCCGCCAATATCCCTGCGCGGCTGGTGACGGGCCTGGAGCTGGTGGAAAACCGGGAGGTGCGCCTCCATCACTGGGTGGAGGTCTACGATATCGAGGAGGGCTGGCTGGCCTATGACCCCCTGCATGGCTATCAGCGGGACCTGCCCGACAATTTCCTGCCGTTCGTAAAGGACAGGGCCGAGCTGGTCGAGGTCCATACGACCGACCGGGTCAGCCTGCATTACAGCGTCACCAATGTGGATCAACACCTGGAGATGCATGCCGGCAGCGAATCCGGCTGGCAGCGGGTCTTTTACCTCACCCGCCTGCCACTGGAGGTGCGCAATGTCCTGTCACACCTGCTGCTGTTGCCGCTGGCCGTGCTGTTGACCACGCTGTTTCGGGAACTGACGGGCATACGCAGCTATGGCACCTTTATGCCGGCCCTGTTCGCCCTGTCGCTGGTCTACGCCGATTGGCAAATGGCGGCTGTCACCATGGCGGTGGTGTTGCTGTTCGGGGTGCTGGGGCTCTCGGCCCTGCACACCAGATTTCGTCGACAGCCCCGTCTCACGGTGGTATTGATCCTGGTGGTTCTGGGAGTTACCGCCAGCATTTCACTGCTGGAGTATTTTCAATGGTGGCATGATGGCAAGGTCGTGCTGTTGCCGGTGGTCATCATGGCGATCCTGGTGGATCTCTTCTACAGGACCCTGGAAAAAGAGGGGCCGGCCAGTGCACTGAGGCGACTGGGATGGACCCTGGCGCAGGTCGCCCTTTGCCTGCCGGTGATGCAATTCGAATCGCTCGGCCACTGGCTGGTGGCCCATCCTGAGACCCATCTGCTGACCCTCGCCGCGACCCTGTCGATCAACACCTATCGGGGTGGAAAACGGAGCCTCTGACGGATTAAATGGCGTTGACGCCTTTAAACTCTCCACAACCAGAAAGCAGGCGTGAATCGCCCCGGGTTTCATAGAGGCTATTGGGTTTAAGTGAGGGTGAAAATAGGCCAAGCTCCGCACCCGGATCGAATAAAGGGATTTTATGGACCTGAAAAGGAAAACTGCTTTGCAGGCGCGGGAAAAGCCTTTAAGGTAGTTTGATCCGTCCATCTGTACCGGGCGGTACTATTTATAACTTATAACTAAAAATATAAAACAACACGTTAGTGGACCAGGCAGCAACCCCAGACACCATCAAGGGGTACGCTCGTCCTGTCATGCCGATCGGCAGACTGCCGGCCTGTTATCAGCTAAAGCACGCGGCCCACTAGGTTGAAGAACACTCCAGTTGCTCAACATTTTAGTTGCCAAGAAAAAGGATACCGAGGAATGATTAAACCGATTGGTTCTGATGAACTACAACCACGTTTCGTTTATGACGTCGCGGAACATGATGCATTAAGCAAAGAAGCCGAGTCACTGCCTTCAGTGGTCATCAGTTCCCAGGCAGCCGGTAATGCAGTGATGATGGGCGCCGGTTACTTTAACCCATTAAAAGGGTTCATGAATGTCGCTGATGCTATGGGTGCTGCAGAAAAAATGACCCTTACCGATGGCTCGTTCTTCCCGGTCCCGATTCTATGCCTGCTGGAAAACACCGATGCCATCGGCGATGCGAAGCGCATAGCCCTTCGTGACCCGAACGTCGATGGCAACCCGGTCCTGGCCGTCATGGACGTGTCAGCCATTGAAGCAGTATCTGCTGAGCAGATGAAAGTGATGACCGACAAGGTCTACCGTACCGATGACCCTGAACACCCGGGCGTAGCCGCGTTTAATTCACAGGGACGCATGGCCGTATCGGGCCCTATCCAGGTGCTGAACTTCAGTTACTTCCAGACTGAATTCCCTGACACCTTCCGTACCGCAGTGGAAATTCGCAATGAGATCACTGAGCGCGGCTGGAAAAAAGTCGTCGCCTTCCAGACGCGCAATCCCATGCACCTGGCGCACGAGGAACTATGCCACATGGCCATGGAGCGCCTCGGTTGTGACGGCCTGGTGATTCACATGCTGCTGGGCAAACTCAAGCCCGGCGATATCCCGGCGCCAGTACGTGATGCGGCTATCCGCAAGATGGTCGAACTGTACTTCCCACCCAACAGCGCGATGGTGACGGGTTACGGTTTCGACATGCTGTATGCCGGTCCACGTGAAGCCGTGCTGCATGCCTATTTCCGCCAGAACATGGGGGCGACACACTTCATTATCGGTCGTGACCACGCCGGGGTGGGTGACTACTATGGCGCCTTTGATGCACAGACCATCTTCCATGATGAAGTACCAAAAGGTGCCATGGACATCGAAATCTTCGAGGCCGATCACACGGCCTGGTCCAAGAAACTCAACAAGGTGGTGATGATGCGTGAAGCACCGGATCACCAAAAAGAAGATTTCGTTTTGCTCTCCGGCACAAAAGTGCGTGAAATGCTGGGCAATGGCATAGCTCCACCCAAAGAGTTCTCACGACCTGAAGTGGCTAAAATCCTCATCGATTATTACCAAAGCCTGTAACTCTTACGTAACGTAAGCAGTATCGTAAGCACTGTTATCCACTCTTATCCAGGATGGCCAGCTGACGTGCGCACCGATGATTACATGTATATCGGTGCGCACGATTCATTCAAGCCGGTTGTGGGCGGTTTTGATGTCGCATAACTTCTAACAACTTCTAATAACTGCGGGCTAACCAGCAAGGCACGACAACCGAACACCACAAATGGGCCGAAACGATCGAACAATCATTCAATGCATCCAGGCTCTGCTGTTATTGTCGTGCCTGTTCTGCACCGCATTCGCAGCCACTACCGTACAAACCACTCTTGAAACAGATGAAGCGCCAGGCTCACTGGGCGACATTCCCGATGCCGATTTCTTCGAGTTCGACGACAAGCCACTCGATACCGACCTAACCCTGCCGGACTGGTTCAAGCTCAGCTTTCTCGAGCTGCGCAATGACATCACTGACGTCGCGACCAGCAATAAGCGCGGGCTAATCGTCTACTTCGGCCAGAAAGACTGTGCCTACTGCAAGGCGCATCTGGAACACAACTGGCAGGACCCCTTCATCGTCGCCTACACCCGCAAGCATTTTGATGTCGTTGCCATCGACGTGCGTGGCGATCGACCGGTAGCGGATGTCCAGGGAACCGTCTACCGGACCGAAAAAGACTTCGCCATTGCCAATAAGGCGAATTTCACACCCACCCTGATATTCTATGACCCGGAAGGCAGGGAAACCCTCCGTCTTTCCGGCTACCATCCGCCCTATCAGTTTGTCGCCGCGCTCGAATTTGTGGCAGACCATCACTACCAGACCGCGAAGTTCAAAACCTATCTGTCCCGTGCCGCCTCTTTCTCCGAGTACGGCAAGGACACGCTCAATCGCAACAGCATCTTCACCGCGCCTCCTTATGGCCTGGATCGTTCACTGTTCCCCTCCCAGATGCCACTGGTGGTGTTTTTCGAAAAGCCTCGCTGCCACGCCTGCGACCTGCTCCACAGCGGACCACTGCGTAACACCACCATCCTGCACACCATGACACAGCTGGAATCCGTGCAGCTCGACCTTCTCTCCGACACCCCTGTGCTCACACCCGGCGGCAAGCGAACAACAGCCAGACAGTGGGCGGATGATCTCGGGCTGTATTACACACCCACACTGATTTTCTTTGATGAGCACGGCAAAGAAATCATCCGCATCGATTCCGTGGTCGGCTTTTACCGGCTCAACAATGTCCTGCATTACGTGTTATCGAAGGGCTATCTCGCCGAGCCCAACTTCCAGCTCTGGCGGCAGCGGCACAACCGCTAACCGCTACCCTGCGACACACAAAGTGTCGGTCCACAAAAAAGGGGCCGCACGGCCCCTTTTCACTGATACGGATAGCGTCTATTTACCTAACACATCATTGCGCGTGCTTTCGGCAATGGCCGCCGCCTCGGCAATCAGATCACCGGGCACATTCAGTTCGGTCAATGTCGCACCGAGGCACTCCATCACCGCATCAAAGTGACTGTCGTTCAGACCCTTCGCCACCAGATGGGCATGGCCTCTACGCATGTCCTCGCCACTGTAATTGTGCGGCCCACCGAAGGCCATGGTCAGGAAGGCCTTTTGTTTAGCGGCCTGCTTGTCCATATCCACACCTTCAAAAAAGGCACTGATGCGATCATCGGCCAGCACCTTGCGATAAAAGATATCCACCGCGGCATTCACCGCGGCCTCACCGCCGATACGATCAAACAGTGATTTGCCGCCCGCCATCGCCGCCATCTCCTCGTCGGTATAACCCGCCAATATGGGTTCGCGCACGCTTTCAGCAATGGCCGCAGCCTCACCAATGAGATCGCCAGGTACGTTCAGCTCAGTCAGAGTGGCGCCCAGATTTTCCATGACGGCATCGAAATGTGAGGCATTCATACCCTTCGCGACCAGGTGCGCATGGCCTTTACGCATATCTTCGCCGGTGTAATTATTCGGTCCACCAAAAGCCATGGTCAGGAAGGCCTTTTGTTTAGCGGCCTGTTTGTCCATATCCACACCTTCGAAGAACTGGTTGATACGATCATCGGCCAGCACCTTGCGATAAAAAATATCCACTGCAGCATTTACGGCAGCATCACCGCCAATGCGGTCAAATAGACTCGCAGGCTTGGAACCACCACCAAATAAACTTTTGAGAAAACCCATCATCACATCCTCCAAAATACGACTTAAAGACAACGAAGCGGATATTAACCCCACTAAGATGCATTGTAAATACATCTTAAATGCCGAGCAATTTGCTCAGTTTCTACGGAAATCTGACCAGGCACTGTGCCTCAAGCAATAACAAAGGACACCGCCGCTATTGAGGTGATTTTCAATGAGCGCACCGCACCTATTCAGCCTATACGCTATAATCGCCGGTCATATTTCTCGTTAATTAACGAGAACACTATCTACGAGGGAAAGATTTTGGCGTCTAATAAAGGAAGGGCTTTCTTTGCCCTGTGTGGTTATCATTTCAATCCCGCTGACATCACTCGCCTGCTTGGCATCGAGCCCACCTCAATCAATGCTGCCGGGGCAAATAGTGGATTGGACAAACCCGTGATCAGCTCATGGGAGTTATCGACCGATATTGTTTCTGCGGAATGCGGCACTGACGAAGTCGATGTTTATAAATTGACGGAGATCATCATTAAGCAACTGGAACCGGTCAAGGATAAGATTATTGCGGTGGCTAAAAGCCACAACTTATCGCCCAGAATTGGCGTGGAACTGGTGCTGTCTGTCGATAAGGATGACACCTGTCCGGAGGTGGGTTTCGGCGCCAGAACGATTCGTTTTCTGGCCGATATTGGCGCTTTTATTAATGTGGATTACAAGCTATCCGAGCGTATTTAAAGCCTCGAATAAAAAAGGCACGCATTACCCGTGTCAGTAAAGCGTGCCTTTTTTAACCAAAAGCATTAACCACATCAAACTTTATGACCGCGCCACCATTCCCGTTTGACTTGGAAGGTCGCGCGGCCGATTCGTTGGAGACTGGTTGCTTAAGGCTTCTTGGGAGTAGTGTATGGCACTTCTTTCTGGTGAGCTTCCCAGATAGTTTCATAACCAACAAAAAACTTTCCTGGTGTGATCTCTTTCTGACGGGTTGTCACATGAAATGCGTGACCGTCGGGTACCTTGGGTCGGCAAAAAGGCTTATCACTCATATTCAAATCTCCTTAATGGGTCGAAAACGGGAGGAATATAACCAGGGTTGTCAGCCCCTCCCACTAACTGACTAAATTATACTCTCTAGCGCGTGTAATGTCCCTTTTTTGGAATCACATGCCGCACCCCTCCCTGGGGATTCTCTACATCTCCCTTATAGCGGGGAATGATGTGAATATGGACATGAAAAATACTCTGCCCAGCCGCTGGACCAACGTTCACGCCGATGTTGTAGCCGTCGGGCTTGAACTCCTCGTCCAGTAACTTGCGTTCCTCGTTTATCAGCGCCATGCAGGCATTGATTTCTTCCGGCGTCAGGTCGAAAAAACTGGCGACATGGCGTTTCGGGATAACCAGGGTATGACCCGGGCTCGCCGCATAGGTATCTCGGGCACTGTACGCAAGCTCGTAATCCAGGGACACCCCTTGTGGGTCTGTACAAAACAGGCACGGATTATTGGGGTCTCGTTTTTTTTCCTGTTTTTCTGTTTGTTTTTTTTCCGGCGACAAACTTCACTACCTTATATCAACTTATCATCAACTTACTGACAAATCTTTGCTATCCAGCCAAAGCAGCGGCAGATTGACAGCGCCTTCAACAACCGCAACACCCCCCGACTAAGCGCTGGCCGCAAGTGTTAGCGACTTCGCCTTATGCATTTGCTCCTCACAGTGTTTTAAACAAAGCGGCTGAAGGGCATGCGGAAAACATTCGACAATCACCTCAAACTCATCGGCCACTTCTTCTGCAAGCACAGCATCGTTTGTTAATTCTGCCAATACATTTTGTGCTGTCGCCTTATTGACTCGACAGATGGCCGCCAAATGGAAGGGCAGCTGCTGTTCCATGCTCACCGTTAATGCCTTTTCATAGGATTTAATGGCTTCCTCGAGGCGTTCAGGATTTTCTTCTGACTCACCGAGATGATGCAATACGGCTCCACGGTTATTATGTGTAGCAGTTAACTCCAATGCATAATTATCTGCATCGAGCACGGCAAGTGCATTCTTATAGGCGACAACAGATTTTTGAAAAGTACGGTTCCCTTTAAGAAGTTTTCCGTAGGCATGAAAAGTAGCGCCCAGTTGATACATGGCGGACATCCACTCTTCTGGTGATTCATCTCGCGACCATACCAACAAGGCATTGGTATAAGCATCAACGGCAGTTTTTAATAGTTTGGCATCTTCCTGCAGTCGGCCAAGCGCCTGGCTTGCTGTACCCAGGTTATACTGCGTCGCCGCCCAGCCGAAGGGTGAATCGTCCTGGTTCAATACTTCTAACGCATGGTTAAAACACTGAATGGCCTTTTCATACAATTCAGCAGCTCTCTGCTGCTGGCCCATTGCCGCCAAAATATTTCCAAGACGGTTTTGAGTCTCAGCCCAGGCTAGCGGCTCCTGATCGCGACTGTCGTTCGAAAGAGCAGCCCCAAGTGCTCCACGCAAACTTTCAAGAATATTGGCACTGAAACGGTGCTGCTCATAATTCCCGCGCATGAAAAGAAAATTATCAGCGGTGGTTACCTGGGTATCCGGAGTAGCCGCTGCGACCAGCTCCTCACTCAGCATACCTAGTGAACTAGCTATTGTACGTTCCAGGACCCTGTTGACAGGGAAAAGCATGGTGTTATTTGAGAATTTCATTCTGCGCGTTCAAGTATTTCATTTAGGTCCGGGTCGGCATCGACCGCACCGCCAAGATCGATTTCTTCATCGGTAGCCTCACGTATAGACAAAACTTCCAACATAAAAGTGACATCCCTGCCACACAATGGATTATTACCATCAACGGTTAATGTCTTGTCATCGAAGCGAGTGACGATAAAGTTTTTAGGTTCACCCTTTTCATTTTCCATGGTGATGGTCATACCAACTTCGTGAAATTCCTCAGGGACATTTTCGATACGATCGGTAAACACCAGTGACTCGTCTCTCTCGCCATATAACAGTGTCGTGTCAACAGGCACTTCGATGACATCCCCGACTTTTTTACCATACAACTCTTTTGTCACCTGCTCATTCATAACATCATTCACACCATGAACATAACCCAGGGGATAGTCCACAGTAACCAGCACATCACCGGTTTTGTTATCGATGACCTTATAATTTAGCTCAACGAATTTTTCGTCTTCAATTGTATCTGACATATCTAATAAAACCTGTTATTGCCAACTCTGATTTAAAACCCCGCCCTAGAACAAGGTCGCACCAAAAATCCTCACTTTGTCCTTTTCATAACCCAGCACCAGCCTGCCCAGCCATTCACCTTTATCTTTTTTGTTAATCACTTTATAAAGAACAGTGACATATTCACCACGACGAATCATGCCAAGATATGAATAATCTTCTGACAGGTTTTTTGCCAGGTCGCTTCTCGCAAACTGCTTGCCCATTTCAACCTCATTCGCGCCCTTTATAAATGAAGACGAGAAGTTACGGGTGAAAGCACCGTAGTTTCCTTCATTCGAGTATTTCACAAGATCCGCCCACATCGGGTGCGCCAGCTCTAAAATCTCTTCATCTGTTTTTTCAATAATATTCATCAAAACATCTCGTTAATCTATCTCATCAAAAGACACTTTTGCACTTTCTTATGCAACCTAAAGCAATGTCATCTAAAGCAATGTCATCTAAAGCGTGACCAAACCAATCGCTAAATAGATAACCTCTTAATAGATAAAAAAGGGACCAACACTAAACATGTCGGTCCCTTTTTTAACAGCAAGTTAACGCAAATATTGTTAACTGACGTGATTTTAAAAGACTAGAAAATCACGCCCTTCCTTGCATAAAAAGATGCTTGAAAAGTTGCTTAGTGGTGACCTTGTGCTTTCAGTCTAGCCAGATCTTTGTCCTCGATGTCACCTACAAGGTGGTACAGAGGCGCTTTTTCCATCGTGTACTCACCCGTCTGAGGATCACGACGAGAAACGGTTAATACATGCCAGTTCTCATCATCCAGCTTCATCGCATCACCACGGTAGTAGTAACCAGGCCAACGTGTCTCCTTACGGAACAACGTATGATGGAATACCGCTTCAGAAGTCAGGAAACGATGCTTCAGTTCCCATGCACGCAGCAGTTCATGGATATCTGACGCGGCAATTTTCTCCAGATCTTCTCCCAAAATCGACATCTTCTTAAGACCGATGTTCAGAAGCTTATCGTTGGTCATGTAGCTAACACCAAAACCACCACAATACTCATCCATCAACTTCTGCAAACGATCAAGACCCTGTCTTGGGTTGTGGAAGTTAGGATTAACGGAACCGGCAACCACTTCGTTACTATAGACTTTATAAGTTTCCAGTGGCTTGTAGATCTGCTCTTTACGACGATTGATCTGAGCGTCAGTCACGCGGATGCCTTCCGCTTTGCCATCATCAATATATTTACAGGCAGCTTTAGCAGCCAGACGACCTTCAGTGAAAGAACCTGATGAGAATGCGTGAGGTGTGCCGCCTACCGCATCACCCGCACCGAACAGGCCTTCAATGGTCGTCATACGGTTGTAACCCCAGAAGTATTCCTCTGGTGATACATCCTCCGGACCAGAACACCAGGCACCACAACCGGTTGCATGTGAACCCATGACGTAGGGCTCGGAAGTCGTCAGTTCAGGGTTTTCGTGTTTAGGATCAACATCCGTTGCCGCCCACAGTACCGCCTGACCCACGGTCATACCCAGGAAGTTATGCCAGCCAATCTCTTCAAGATGAGGATCCTGGAAGGCTTCCATCGTAACCATGTGGATAGGACCACGACCAGCATTCACCTCACTGATGATTGCGTGGTTACGCAGACAGGTTGGGATTGGACGGTGAGTGGTGTGAGACGCTTCTGGGTCCAGGTATTCTATACCAACCCTTTCCTGCAGCTCAGGGAACCACTTGGACTCGTACTCTTCACCGTAGGCATTCTGGGTATAGGTCTTAAGATGCAGGAAGTAAGCACCGACAGGACCGTAACCATCCTTGAATCGAGCCAGTACGATACGGTTTTCCATTTGCGTCATCTTCGCGCCTGCTTCGATCATCAGGCCATAAGCAGAACCTGAAGACCATGGTGCGTACCAGACACGACCCGCACCCTCACCCACTGAACGTGGCTTGAAGATATTGGAAGCACCACCGGCACCACAGACAACAGTCTTGGACTTGAATACGTGATAGTTACCAGTACGTACGTTGAAACCAACGGCACCGGCAACGCGGTTCTCTTTGGCCTCATCCATCAGCAGATGGGTTAAGCAAACACGATTGAATACCTTGTCTGCTGATCTTTTCGCAGCTTCTGCAACAATCGGCTTGTAGGACTCACCGTGAATCATGATCTGCCAACGACCTTCACGCAGATAGGCGCCGGTCTTTGTGTTGCGCATGATCGGCAGGCCCCACTCTTCAAACTGATGCACAGCCGAGTCAACGTGACGCGCCATATCGAATGCCAAATCTTCACGCACCATACCCATTAAGTCGATACGTGCATAACGTACGTGATCTTCCGGGTTGTTCTCGCCGAAGCGTGTTCCCATGTAGCAGTTGATCGCATACAGACCCTGGGCTACCGCACCAGAACGATCGATATTGGCTTTTTCTGCAATGACAATTTTTTTGTCCTTGCCCCAATATCTTGCTTCAAATGCCGCACCGGTACCACCGAGGCCCGCACCCGCAACCAAGACGTCAATACCGTCTTCAATAATTGTCTTGTAGCCCATTAGTAGTACACCCCTTCTTTAATTTGCAAGCCATTTGATTCCAGCGTATGTAAACCACCTTCATCCATGCGGACATACTTAGGCTCGTTGAACAATAGTTCACTGTCACGCACTTCCTTGCTGGGTGCAGCTGCTTCGGACAAGTTTGGATATCCTGTGCCCCAGGGCTTGGTGGTGATAGGCGCCAGTAGATCCATGTCTTTTTTGCCGTTGCGGAACTTGATACGCCAGGCAATGGTGCCTTTCTCTTCATCACGATTCACACGTACCGAGTGACCCAGCGGGGCAAAATCCGCATAACCGCGCACATCAATGGCGTTCATTGGACAGGCCTTAACACAGGAGTAACATTCCCAGCACATGTTAGGTTCGATGTTGTAAGCACGACGAAGGGTTTTATCGATGTGCATGATGTCCGAAGGACAAATATCAACGCAGTGGCCACAGCCATCACAGCGCGTCATATATACAAAAGTTGGCATTTTTTTATTCTCCTGCTTTTGAATTAGTAATGGTTAGGCGCTTCACGCTTGATACCAAGCCCCATGTTTGGAGGATTTTTGCCCATATACTCAGGGATATCCGGAAATCTTTTCTGTACTTCAGGATCGGTCAGGTCATAGTCACCAGGCAGATTCTCCATTGAACCGTCGGCTTTGGTAATTTTTTTCTGATGTGCTGCGGCAGGCTTGAAGAACATGTGTGCAAACTTGGACCAATATACGCCGCCAAACAGTAACGTGGCTGAAGCGATAAACAAGACCATGAACAGCGTTGACCACCCTGCAATACCTGCAGACTGCGTATAAGACCAGATCAATGCAAAAGTCGAGGTGGCTAACAGTGAAAGGATAAACAAATCCGCACGTTCAAAACGGAACCAGGGAAGACCTTCCGCAGACACATCAACGCGGATAAAGAACCAGAACCAGTATCCACCAATCGCCAGCATCAACGCACCGATATGCCAGAGCTGCGGCAGGATGGCAGGTGCCGGTGTTGCAGGAGTTGGGTAGCCAAAAATCATAATGGCGGTAGTCACCACGAAAATAATAAAGCCATACATGGTTAACAGATGGGAAAGCCTGCGTTTTGGGTTGCAGAACTCAGAAGACGTTAACACCTCACTGGCAACCGTTTGAATGGCAAGACCGACTTTTTCCCCGGTACCCACTGTCCGTTTTGCATTCGCCTGCGCTTTTTTCGCATTTTCGAAAAAATACTTCGCGCTTTTTTTATGCATCATGTCCAGTATTGTGCCGCCTACAACCAGCAGCACCATCAAGATGAGGTACCCCTGCATTACATTGGATGGTATCGATGCCGAAAGCTCGGCGAAGGGATTGATCATGAACATTTAGATTATCCTCGTAATTATAATTGTTGGCCGCAAAATTATTGGCCGACAGATTAGCTTTAAAATGGGCAGCCGTCGAGCATAGTAAGACTAAATCCCCTATACAAAAAATCTATAACTTACTAGTCTGCTACTGTTGAACCAGCACCTGCTGGCAAAGCACGAGCAGCAATAATCACACCGTAAAATCTGTCAGGGCGAGCATTCTGTTCATTAATTGAGCGTTTCGGTCTACGGACTGTTAATCACCACCGCAATAATAGACTAGCGCCCAGAACAGACCAGAAAAAACTCCAGCCCGAAACATAGCGAGTCTTTTCGGGCTTGGCTAGTTATGTATCCATCAGCAAGGCGCATGGCGATACAAATTATTTATCGCGGCCCAAGTGCAATAAGTTAGCTATATCACTATATGCTGATATAATTTCCGACCGCTTACACCAAAGGCTAGATATTATGTCCTACACGAGCACAGCCTCAGCGCCAGAATCCAGTCTCGAAAAAGGCATCGAGACCAAAAACACCACCTGTTATATGTGTGCCTGCCGTTGCGGCATACGGGTCACCCTGCGTGATGGCGAGGTGCGCTACATCCAGGGCAACCCGGATCACCCACTCAACAAGGGGGTAATCTGCGCCAAGGGCAGTTCGGGCATCATGAAGCAGTATTCGCCGGCGCGGCTGACCAAGCCGCTGCGCCGCCGCGAGGGTGCCGATCGGGGCAGCTCGGATTTTGAGGTGATCTCCTGGGATGAGGCCTTCCAAATCATGGAAGACCGTCTGCGCCATCTGCGCGAGACCGACCCCAAGAAATTCGCCCTGTTCACCGGCCGTGACCAGATGCAGGCCCTCACCGGCATGTTCGCCAGGAACTTCGGCACCCCCAACTACGCGGCCCACGGCGGCTTCTGCTCGGTGAACATGGCCGCTGGCATGATTTACACCATCGGCGGCTCCTTTTGGGAATTCGGCGGCCCCGACCTGGAGCGCTCCAAACTGTTCCTGATGTTCGGCACCGCGGAAGACCATCACTCCAACCCGATGAAGATCGAGCTGTCCAAGTTCAAGCGCAGCGGAGGGCGGTTCGTTTCCATCAACCCCATCCGCACCGGCTATTCCGCGATCGCCGACGAGTGGGTGCCCATCAAACCGGGCACCGACGGCGCCCTGCTGCTGGCCATGATCCACGAGATCATCAAGACCGGCCTGTATGACCGCGACTTCCTGATCCAGTATTCCAACAGCGCCCAGCTCATCAATATCGATGCGGACAGCGATGAGTTCGGCCTGCTGATGCGCGGCGAGGAGTTCGACGAGGGCAAGATCCATCCGCATGACGAGATGTGGTGGGATCGCACCACCAATCGGGCCGTGCAGACCCACACCGAGAACGTCGACCCTGTGCTGCTCGGTGAGTTCAGGCTCGACGACGGCACCCCGGTGAAAACGGCCTTCCAGCTGCTGGCGGATCGGGTCAAGGATTACACCCCCGAGTGGGCCGCCGACATCACCGGCATCCCGGTGGACACCATCCGCCGCCTGTCGCATGAAATGGGCATCACCGCGCGCGACGAAAAGATCGAATTGCCCATCGCCTGGACCGATACCTGGGGCAGGGAACACGAGTCGGTCACCGGCAACCCCGTGTCCTTCCACGCCATGCGCGGCCTGGCTGCCCACTCCAATGGTTTCCAGACCATCCGTGCGCTGTCGATCCTGATGTCCATCCTCGGCACCATCGATCGCCCCGGCGGTTTCCGCCATAAGGCGCCGTTCCCTCGGCCGATCCCGCCCTGCCCGAAGACCCCCAATGGCCCGCACGGCGTCAAACCCAATACGCCCCTGGGTGGCATGCCGCTGGGCTGGCCGGCCGATCCGAATGACCTGTTCGTCGACGACAACGGCGAGGCGGTACGCATCGACAAGGCCTTCTCCTGGGAATATCCGCTGTCGGTGCACGGCCTGATGCACAACGCCATCACCAATGCCCATCGCGGCGATCCGTACAAGATCGACACCCTGATGATCTTCATGGCCAACATGGCCTGGAACTCGTCGATGAATACCTCGGAAGTGCGCAAGATGCTCAACGACAAGGAAGAGGATGGCGAATACAAGATCCCCTTCCTGATCGTCTGTGATGCCTTCCAATCGGAAATGGTGGCCTTTGCCGACCTGGTGCTGCCCGACACCACCTATCTGGAGCGTCACGACGTGATGTCCATGCTCGACCGCCCCATCTCCGAATTCGATGGCCCGGTAGACTCCGTGCGCATCCCGGTAGTGCCGCCCAAGGGGCAGTGCAAACCGTTCCAGGAGGTGCTGATCGAGCTGGGCTCACGGTTGGGTTTTCCCGCCTTCACCAACAAAGACGGTTCGCGCAAGTTCCGCGATTATCCGGACTTCATCACCAACTTCGAGACCGAGCCGGGTTCCGGCATCGGTTTCCTGGCGGGCTGGCGCGGCAAGAGTGGCGAAAAATCCATTCGCGGCGAACCCAACCCCAAGCAGTGGGAGATGTACGAGAAGAACAATTGCGTGTTCCATTACGAGCTGCCCAAGTCCTACCAGTACATGCGTAACTGGAATCAGGGTTACCTGGAATGGGCGCAACATCACCACCTGACGCGCTACACGGATCCCATCAACATCCACATCTATTCCGAGGTGTTGCAGAAGTTCCGTCTCAGCGCGCAGGGCAAATACGCCGGCAAACAGCCACCGGATCGCCTGCGCAAGCGCATCGAGACCTATTTCGATCCGCTGCCGTTTTATTACGAGCCGCTGGAGGCCCAGTTGACGGACAAGCACAAATACCCGCTCAACGCCCTCACCCAGCGTCCCATGGCCATGTATCACAGCTGGGATTCGCAGAATGCCTGGCTGCGCCAGATCCATACCCACAACTACCTGCACGTGAACCCGAAGACCGCGGCGGCCGCCGGCTTTGACGACGGCGACTGGATCTGGGTGGAATCCCAGTGGGGCAAGGTGCGCTGCATGTGTCGCTTCTCCGAGGCGGTGGAACCCGGCACCGTGTGGACCTGGAACGCCATCGGCAAGGCCCGCGGCGCCTGGAACCTCACGCCCGATGCCAACGAATCACAAAAGGGCTTCCTGCTCAATCACCTGATCTCCGAAGAGCTGCCCGCCCACGATGCGGGACAGCACCTCTCCAACTCCGACCCCATCACCGGGCAGGCCGGTTGGTATGACGTGCAGGTGCGCGTCTACAAGGCCGATCCCAATGAGCCCGAGGTCACCTCACCACAGTTCGAGACCATGCTGCCCGTCCCCGGCCAGCCTGAGCGCAAATCGTGGCTGAGCTATTTTGCGGGCAAAAAACCGGCCCGGCTCAACATCGGCAAGAGGAAATAAGCATGACGCAATTGGCCCTGGTCATCGACCTGAATGTGTGCGTCGGCTGTCATGCCTGTGTCACCAGCTGCAAGCAGTGGAACACCTCCGGCGCCGCCGGTTCGTTGATGGACGACAATCCCTACGGCAAGGACCCGACCGGCACCTTCTTCAACCGCGTACAGACCTATGAGGTGGGCGAGTTCCCCAATACGGAGACCATCCACTTCCCGAAGAGCTGCCTGCACTGCGAAGACCCGCCCTGCGTCCCGGTGTGTCCCACCGGCGCCAGCTACAAGCGTGCAGAAGACGGTATCGTGCTGGTGGATTACGACAAGTGCATCGGCTGCAAATACTGCTCCTGGGCCTGTCCCTACGGCGCGCGCGAGATCGACGAAAAACAGAAGGTGATGAAGAAGTGCACCCTGTGCGTGGACCGCATCTATGACCTGACCCTTCCCGAGGCCGAACGTAAGCCCGCCTGCGTGCTGGCCTGTCCGACCTCGGCACGCCTGTATGGCGACGTGCACGACCCGGAATCCGAGGTCTCACGCGCGATCTGCGAGAGCGGTGGCTATCCGCTGATGCCCGAGTGGGGCACCCAACCGGCCAACCACTATCTGCCACGCCGTAAGACCCGGATCAAAATCCACGCGGACGAACTCACGCGTGTCGATAATCCGCTCAAGAAGGATGGCCACCTGCCCGAGACCGACAAGAACGCCCCCTTCCTGGAGGACAGTACCAGCTGGTGATAAAACGTCAGGGAAAAGAGGACAGAAGAAAAGGGGAACGGAAAACCCTTTCTACTTTAATCTTTGCCCTTTCATCTTTGCCCTAAATTTTCGGAGAAAATTTTTATGCATCCCGCTTTTTCAGTGATTTTTTTGACCACGCTCATCGGCGCGGGCCAGGGCCTGTTCCTGGCGCTGATGACCGCCGAGACCTTCAGTCACCTCGGCGCCCTGCCGTTGCAGGACAACGCCTTTTACAGCACGGGCAGCCTGCTGGTGCTGGGGTTCCTGGTGGCCGGGCTGGCCGCCTCCTTTTTCCACCTGGGGCATCCGGAGCGGGCCTGGCGTTCCGCCGCCATGTGGCGCACCTCCTGGCTGTCACGGGAGGTCATTGCCCTGCCGGCCTTTATGGGCATCGTGTTTGTGTATGCCCTGCTGCACTATCTGGACTGGAATCCGACCGTGTTTGGCACCACCGCCCTGCCAGAGACCGGCCTCACCCTGCTGGTGGGCATCATCGGCGTGGTGCTGTGTTTCGCCCTGTTTATCTGCACCGCCATGATCTATGCCTGCCTGAAATTCCTGCAGGAATGGCACACCCCGCTGACCGCCATCAATTACACCCTGTTCGGCATGAGTTCCGGCTTCACCCTCGCCACCGCCTATGCGGCGCAGTACAGCAGCGAGGTCACCGGGCTGTTCGGCACCTGGGCGATCATCCTCACCCTCGCCGCCCTGGTCACACGCAGCGCGTCCCTGTTGCGCAACCGCCGCATCAAACACCGCTCCAGCCTGCGCACCGCCATCGGCGTGCGGCACAGCAAGATCCAGCAAAAATCGCAGGGCGCCATGGGCGGTTCGTTCAATACCCGCGAATTCTTCCACGGTAAATCCCTGGCCTTCGTCAGATCCATCAAATGGATCTTCCTGCTGCTGGTGTTCCCGCTGCCCCTGCTGCTGCTCGGCATGGGCCTGAACAACGACAACCCGACGCTGCTGCTGATGGCCTTTGCGGTGCAATACGTGGGGCTGCTCGCCGAACGCTGGTTCTTCTTTGCCCAGGCCAACCACCCGCAAAACCTGTATTACCAAACGATCTGACGATCGTAGGGAAAAGAGCAAAGAGGAAAGATTAAAGAAAAACAATCGCCTATACTTGGGCTAATATTTTTTACTTTCCCCTTTTATCTTTACTCTTTTATCTGATTCAAAATGTTAATCGATCCCTTTGGCCGCTCCATCGATTATGTCCGTCTGTCGGTCACGGATCGCTGTGACCTACGCTGTTTTTACTGCCTGCCCAAGGGTTTCAGGGATTTTGAGGAGCCGGAACACTGGCTGACTTTTGACGAGATCGAGCGCGTGATCCGCGCCTTCGGGGCGCTGGGCACCCGTCGGGTACGCATCACCGGCGGTGAGCCGTTGGTCCGTAAGGACCTGCCGGCACTGGCCGCCCGCCTGCAGCACCTGCCCGGCATCGAAGACCTCTCCCTGAGCACCAACGCGGTCAAACTGGCGCGCCACGCCCAGGCCCTGTACGACGGGGGGGTGCGTCGCCTCAACGTGAGCCTCGACACCCTCAACCCGCAGCGCTTCCAGGAGATCACCGGCGGCAAGCTCGACAAGGTCATCGACGGCCTGATGGCCGCCAAGGCCGCCGGCTTTTCCCCCATCAAGATCAACATGGTGGTAATGAAAGGCGTGAACGAAGACGACGTCGAGGCGATGGTGGATTTCTGCATCGCGCACGACTTCACCCTGCGCTTCATCGAGACCATGCCCATGGGCGCCACGGGCCGGGACGCCGTCGATCACTACGTAAACCTGCAAACGGTCCGTGCCCGGCTGGAACAGCGTTTTGAACTGATTCCCGGGGTGATGCCGGGCGGTGGCCCGGCGCGCTACCTGCAGGTCGCCGGCACCAGGCTGCGCATCGGTTTCATCACCCCGATCTCGCAACACTTTTGCGAGACCTGCAACCGGGTGCGGCTGTCGGTGGATGGCACGCTGTATCTGTGTCTGGGGCAGGAGAATAGATTTGAATTACGCCCCCTGCTGCGGGCGGGCATCTCGGATGACGAGCTGCACGCCGCCATTCGACTCGCCATCACCCTGAAGCCGGAACGCCACGAGTTCGGCGAAAAGCCCTCGCAGGTGGTGCGCTTCATGTCGATGACCGGGGGTTAGTCGAGGATACAGCCTGTCCCGCAAACGGACGCCTGCGGGGGTATTAGGCCGGTATTGGGTTCAATCTTCCGCGGTGGAGATACGGTCAAAAATGCGATCACCCTCGCGGTGGATAAAGTCGCGCAATTCGGGATCCAGCTCCGCCGCCTTGTTAATCACCTCACGCACCTGCTGCATGTCCACGGCCGCAATGGAATAGATCGTTCGGGAATCCTTGTCCCGCCAGTGACCCACCACCTCAATACCCGTCAGATCAATGGAAGAGACATGTTCCATCTGTCGCGCGGCCTTTTGTGCGGTAAACCCGACCTCGGCCGCATCGCCCGTGGCAATAAAATCGCGCGAGACGATCTCGATGTAGGAGGCCATAATGCGGGCGATCTCCTGCCGCGCGCGTGTATCGGCGGTGGCGGTCTGCAGGGAAAAATCACCCAGATCGGGGGCCGAACCCACACCGTGAAAACGGCGCCCCTGTTTGGAGGTGAGGATGTTACTGCCCTGATTGACCCACAGCGGAACCCCGCTGGCATCCGTCGCCTGATCCAGGCTTGTGGTACTGGCGCAGGCGACCAACAATAAAGCGACCGCCGTTGTCCATCCGCCTTTCCACAGCGCCGCAGGAATTTTCCCGCCCCTACCTGAGGCAACCACAGCATCACAGAAATTTTTCAGCATCAGTTTTCTCCAACCACTCCATTCCATTCCAGACACATAATCGTTGCCGTAACGATCAGTGAAAGATGATCAAGCACGTACCAGGAAAGCATACAGCATAGGCCCGCAGCCTGCATTTATGCGCAAACAATATAACGGGCCGCCGGGTTTTCACAAACAGCAACAAGCTGACCCCCCGCCCGTTTAGACTGGCCAAGTACGATGCCGGATAAAATTTAGATTAGCGCAGCCTGTTGATCCCGGCGGCGCGACACTGAATACTCCGTCTCCACCACCCATCACAACCTGGAACTCCACATGCCTGCTTCGCTACAGAGTCGTTTCCCCCACCCCAACGTCCGCTTCAGCCGACACGACCAGCTGGTGATGATCGATATCGTTAACGACTTCGGCAGCGCCCGACTGACGCCCTATGGCGGCACCCTCCTCAGTTATGTGCCCAGGGGCGGGGTCGACACCCTGTGGCTCAGCGATACCGCCGTCTATGACGGCAGCAAACCCGTGCGCGGCGGCGTGCCCGTGTGCTGGCCCTGGTTCGGCGCCTATGACGCCACCGCAATGGGCGCCCATCCCAGCGACAAGGACAAGAAAGGCCACGGTTTTGCCCGCTACGAGCAATGGGAGATCGAATCCGTCAGCGACCAGCCGGGCGGCGCGACCCAGGTAGTGCTGTGTCTTTCTCCCAATGAGGCGATCGCAAGGGTCTGGCCCTACAACTTCAAGTTACAGCTTGCGGTTACCCTCGGCGAGGCATTGCACGTCGAGCTGATCGGCGAAAATCTCAGTGATCGCGACTGGAATGTCAGCGAGGCCCTGCATACCTATTTTCGGGTCGCCGAGGCGGAGGGGCTCAGGCTCCGTGGTCTGGAAGGGATTCGTTACCTGGACAAGCTGCGCGACGGCGCCGCCACCCAGAACAGCACCCTCACCATCACCCCGCCGCTCGATTGCGTGTTCCTCGATCACAGCGGCAGCGTGGTCATCGAAGACCCCGGCCACGGCCGCGAGATCGAGATGCACAAACACAACAGCCACTCCACCATCGTCTGGAATCCCGGCGAGCAAGGCGCCAAGGCCTTCGCCGATATGCCCAACGACCAGTATCACGCCATGCTCTGCGTCGAGGCCGGCAACGCCTTCGACAACGCCTACACCCTCAGCGCCGGGGCATCACATCGCATGGCGATGACGATTACGACGCGGGCGGTTTGATGAGTAGCATCGGGATTCTTGGGGGCGCACGGGCAAGCTGATTCAGGTTAGAATCATTAACTGCATCCTGATTCCACGCCAGCGTTTCAGCACTCCGCACCCGCTCGCTCACAGAAACCGGCTTATCAAAAAGGGCTGCCCCACCACTGGAGCAGCCCTTCACCTTCTCTATTATTACGAGCTGATTTAACGGATTGTCAGCGTATCTCTATTCCGCCTCTTTCAGGATCTTGACCACGCGAATATCCTTTCTGTCTTCCACCAGATACGCGGGCACATAGCCGATCGCATTGCGTTTCTGGGCGACAATCGATACCACCAGACGCTCACGCTTGGTCATGGATGGATTCTTCAGGGTATTGTTGGTTTTACGTTGCGACTCCGCGGCGGCCGAGGCCTGCCCGCTCATCCCCAGGACATTCCGTGCAAATATTTCACGGGACTCCTGGGTGTCCGGCAGGTTATACAGCTCAATCTTCTGTCCACTGCGCCAGGTGGTGACGCGATCTGAATAGATGTTCTTGATTTGCTCAATTGTGAGCGCCTCCGGATTGGATCGATTGACGATCACCGCCACATCGGCCGCCTGCGCGACGCCCTGCATCACGGCCGCCGCCATCAGGAAACTTGCCGCCAGGCCTTTAAGGCATGCATTCATGTTTTTCATGATAATTCTCACCTTTCTCTTGTTTCCCGATTAGTTTCCGAGGTAGCCCACCACACTGATGATGGTCTTTTCGTAATCCTCATCCACGGGGTCTTCATTATCGACCGCATGGAATTCGATCTTCAGCGTCACGTCTTTATTCACATGGTAATTCGCGAATACGCTATTCATGGTTATTTCGCTCTTGCTCGCCGAATTGCCGGAATCCTCGTCATAGGTATCGGCACGCACCCCAAAGGTATATTTGTCCCAATCATACATCAGCTGGACGTAGGCCCCCTCGCGCTCCGTGGTCTCCCATTCTCCATTAGCGACCTCGAACTGCAGGGTGGCCTGGCCGGCCTTCATTTTGCCGTGGAAGCCGGTGGCGGTCAGCTCTTCACCGCCCTCCTTTGAATCCTGGGCATCAGTGTAATAGCTGCTGCCGAGCTCAAAATGGTTCAGCAGAGGAAACAGGAAAGACAGCTTGGCGCCAATGGCCTTGGTGCTGTTGTCGTCACTCTTGCCCGCATTATCGCTGCGGCCGTTACCGACATACGCATCATAGTTCAGGAAGCTCGAGCCCATCCCCAGGGTACCAAACACCTGGGCGCCATCCACATTCTGCGGGAAGATCGCGCGGATATGCTGCGGGCGCTCCTGGGTGGGCACGAAGGTGGGGTAGTGGTCCACCGACCAGATGCCCGCCGGAGTGAACATACGGCCAAAGCGCAGATTGGCCTCCTGTCGCCACAGGTAGGTCATGTTGACGGCCTCCAGGAAGATCTTGCCATCGGCATCTTTAATAACATTATTAGTCGTACCCTCAAACTTGGGGGCGTCTTCGTATTCCACTTCCGAGAAGAAGCGCCACTTGTCACCCATGTTCTTTTCGAAAAACAGGCTCATGTGATGCAGGCGGAAGCCATCGGGCGTGCCGGCACGCGAGTCCGAGATGAATTCCACATCGGTATAGCCGGAGATCACCATCTGATTCTCCACCCGGGTGTTGATGTCATAGATACCCTCGGCGGAGACCATGGATTGGTCCTCCAGCTTGAGCAGACGCTCCTCCAGTTCAGCGACCGTTGCGCTGCTCGCCAGGGTCGGCACCAGCACCAGACCGGCGAGGGCCGGCATCATGATTTTTTTAAACATACTCGATTACTCCGTAGCGATGTAGCAATGGATTTTTAATTCTGGTCAAAGATCCGGGCTGGAACCTATCGGCCAATAAATTTTACTTATTGATAAGGTTTTGAGGGAAAACTCCCCCCTTTCGCCCTATAGCCTTGTTTTAATAAGGGAATAAAACACTACACCCCCACGACACCAGGCCAATGCCAGAACATTAGCGTGCCCTAACATTCAGGGAATCTATCGGAGTAAATCGTGGTTACTTTAGAGGAAATATGAGTTTTGTATATTACAAATCAGAAATATAAATCTGATATCGATAAAAGGCAGGACGAACAGGGATAGGGCTGTCACAAAAACTGGAATTGATGGGATCTCGAGCTAGCTCAGCATCCACACGCCCAACAGGACCAGAAAGCCGGCAAACACCCGCTTCAATACTGCAGTGGGCAGACGATGCGCCAGGGCGGCGCCCAGCGGGGCAAACAACATGCTGGTGATGACGATGCCCAGCAACGCGGGCCCGTACACAAAACCGGCCGCGCCCGCGGGCAGCTGGGCATTTCCCCAGCCCAGTAGCATGTAACTCAGGGTGCCTCCCAGGGCGATGGGCAGGCCGCAGGCCGCGGAGGTGCCCACCGCCTGCTGCATGCGCACCCGGCAGGCGCTGAGAAAGGGCACGGTCATTGTGCCGCCGCCAATGCCCACCAGGGCGGACACGGCGCCGATCACACTGCCGGCCAGCCCCATGCCCACGGGACCCGGTGTACAGTGCGGTTTGAGGGTGTAGGTACCGAACATCATCTGCGCCGCCACCAGCAACTCGAACAGGCCAAACACGGTCTTGAGCGCGGCCTGCGGCAGGGAGGCAGCCACCATCGCACCCACAAAGCTTCCCAGCACGATGCCCGGCGTGAGCCGCCAGAATTGCGGCCACAGCACACTGCCGCGCCGATGATGGGCCCGCACCGAAGCGAGGGAGGTGAACACGATCGCCGCCAGCGAGGTGCCAATGGCCAGCTGCACCGTCTGTGTACCACCCAGCGGCAGGCCGCCGACGACATCCGGCTGCCAGAGAAAGACCAGCACCGGCACGATCACCAGCCCGCCACCGACCCCCAGCAAACCCGCCAGGGTTCCCGCGAAGGCGCCCAACAGGGCGTAGGCAATCATTGTTTCCAATCCAGAATCCTTGGCGGTTTGGTATTTGTGGTTAAGCGTTAGCGGTCAAACAACCGCTTAGGCAGAATTTTTGTTGCCGCTCTGCGCTGGCTCGTGGTGTCCCGTGCTCACCAGCGGCACCGGCTTGGCGATGTGAAAGCCCTGGCCGAAATCCACGCCGATGGCCTGCACCTCGTTCAGCACCGCGGCGGTGGTGACAAACTCCGCCACGGTTTTGATGCCCATGAGATGGCCGATCTGGTTGATCGCCTCCACCATCGCGCGGTCGATGGGATTGGTGTCGATGTCCTTCACGAAGGCCCCGTCGATCTTTAGATAATCCACCGGAAGGTTTTTGAGATAACCAAACGAACTCAGGCCGCTGCCGAAATCGTCCAGGGCAAAACGGCAGCCCTGATCTTTCAGCTCGGTGATAAAGCGTATGGCGCGATTCAGGTTGGCAATGGCGGCGGTCTCGGTAATCTCGAAACACACCCTCTCTGGCGTCACGCCATTCTCCCGCAGCTCGGTCAGCACAAAGTCGAGAAAGCTGTCTTCACACAGGGACTGTGCGGAAAGGTTGATGGAATAGGAGACTGGGTCCGAGCCCTGCCGCCCGAGCTGTTGCAGGGCGTGATGCACCACCCAGCGGTCAATAGCGGGCATCAGGTGGTAGCGTTCCGCGGCCGGTAAAAACAGATTAGGCGTGACGATCTCGCCATCCTCGCGGCGCAGGCGCAGAAGAATTTCGCTGTAGCGCAATTCGGCATTCACCACCTTGCCCAGCGGCTGTATCAGCTGATGAAAAAGCTGGAAGCGGTTGTTGTCCAGTGCATCGCGGATGTACTGTAGCCACTGCATCTCGCCCCGATGCCGGGTCAGCGCCAGATCGTTCCGCGCAAACACATGCACCCGATTGCGCCCCTGGCTCTTGGCGATATAACAGGCCGAATCAGCGGCGCTCAGCACATCGGTGATACTGCCACTGCGCGCGGTAATCGGCACCAGCCCCAGGCTGAGCCCCACATCGAAGACCTTGTCTTTCCAGGTAAAACGGAATTCCTTCACCATCTCCAGAATCGTGGCGGCGACGGCCTGGGCCTCGGCCAGGGTATAGTCCTGCAGCAACAGGCCGAATTCATCTCCCCCCAGGCGGCCGACTACATCCTGTTCGCGCAGGGTGGCGCGCAAGCGCATGCCGAGCTGCTTGAGCAACTCGTCACCGGCCACATAGCCGCAGGTGTTGTTGACCACCTTGAATTGATCCACATCCAGATAACACAGGGCATGTTCTCCGCCCTGCTCCCGGCAGTGGGCCATGAGCGACTGCAGGCGGGCCTCAAACTCGTGCCGGTTGATGAGCCCGGTGAGGGCGTCGTGGCTGGACTGATACGAGAGCCGGCGCGACAGGGCCGCCATGTCTGTGGTGTCATGAAAGGTGAGTACCGCACCACGCAGGCGCCCATTCCTTTCGCGGATCGGCGCCAGGCGCAGCTCCACGGCGAACTCGCGTCGGGCATCACGCTGCAGCAGGCTGGTCGAGCCCGGCAGGGTGAGGTGCTCACCCGCCTCCAGGCAACGCAGCACCGCGTCGATGACCGCGGCACCCGCCTCATCTTTGAGGCGTAATACCTGGCGCAACGGCTGACCCTGGGCATCGGCCAATCCCCAGCCGGTAAAGTGTTCGGCCACGGGATTGAGGTACACGATGTGCCCATCGATATCGGTGGTGATCACGCCGTCACTGATCGATTGCAGGGTCACCTCGGCCAGCTGGCTCGCCTCCTGATAGCGCAGCTCGGCCTGCTGGTGTTTTTCCTCCAACAGCTGGGTGTGCACCACGGCCGTGGCCTCGCGGGCCAGCAGGCTGAGCATGTCGCGATCCTGTTGGGTGAAGTGCCGCACCCTTCCCCGGGTGCTGGCGCCGATGGAGCCGATCACCTCGCCCTCCGCAATCAGCGGCGCGCACATCGCCGATGTAATGTCATATTGCTTGACGATGCGGGGGCTGAGGCGGGGATCTTCTGCGGCATCGTCCACCGCGATCAGGCGCGCCTCGTTAAAGGCCTGCACCAGCAGGGAGGGCTCATCCAGCGACAGGCGAAAATGCCCCTGCGGCCGGTGCGTAGCGCCGGTCACGGAGACCGCAATCAACTCCCGCAGGCCCGGGCCGCGTAACATTAAATAGGCAACATCCACGTCCAGCGCCTGGGCACAGACCTCCACCAGTTTGTCGTAGGCCTCGCCGGTGCTGGCCGAGGTATTGACCCCGCGCAACACCCGGTTCCCCGCCTCCAGAATCTGTCGCTGGAAATGCAGGTTTTCCAGCAAACCCTGATACTGCCCGGTCAGCACACCCAGCTCGTCGGTGGAATAGGCCCGCAGGTTCGGTCTTCGCAGCAACAGGGAACGGGCCGCGCCGGCCGCCTTTTCCAGCGGTTGCAGGGAGCGACCAAAGCTGCCCATGAAGATCGCCGCGCCAGCCACCGCCAGGGCCTGCAGCATCAGCCAGACAACGAAAGTTTCGGTAGTGAAATAGCCGGTGCGGGTCCAGTAATACTGCACCAGCATGGTGTCCACCAGCAGCGGCACCAGGGCGGCGATGAGAAACACCCGGGTGCGGATGCTGACCACCGGCCTCTCCAGCCGCTGCGGCTGCAATGCCAGGCCGAACAGATCGTAGAGCCGGAAAAAGATCGGCAGGCCAACGATGATCGACACCGTCAGGGCCACCAGATTGATGCGAAACCAGTCTTGCGGACGGGCGACAAAATCACTGTACAGCTCGGCGCTGTAGATCACCGTGATGGGCGCTACTAGCAGATAGAACAGAAAGAAACCCCAGAAATGCAGGGGGAAGCGCCTCACCCGCGCCAGCGCCGCGGCCGCCAGGCTCTCCCGCTGCTGGGAGTCCGCTGCGCCCACATACTCGGCGACCACCGACACATAGCGCTGGAAATACCACAGCGCAAATACCAGCGAGGCAACAATGAACACAGGCTCGATGGGACTGCTCATCACCTCCGCCATCTGTTCCAGGGTGAACATCTGGATGTAGAGCAGGAACGACAGGCCAAACACCGCCGGGATTGTCCACGCCAGAATAATCAGCCGGCGAAAACGACTCAGGAACTGGGCGCGCGTCAGCACCGAGACCTGCCCTCTGAGCTCCTCGGTTGGTTGATCACCCGGCTGCCTAATTAATTGCATGCGCTGCGGATACACCTATTCATGATTATTGTTCACTATTGCTATTCACTATTAACGGTTACTCATTATCGCCTGCAGACTGTCCACGTGACGCCACCGCCTGCTGGCCGCCTCATTTTATCCACAGGGTTTTGACGTTCACGAACTCGCGCAGCCCGTGCTGCGACAGCTCCCGGCCGTAACCCGAGGCCTTGATACCGCCGAAGGGCAGGCGGGGATCGCTCTTCACCATGCCGTTCACGAAGGCCGAACCACACTGCATCCGGCGGGCAAACCGTTCGCCGCGCGCGCTGTCTTTTGTCCACACGCTGCCGCCCAGGCCAAAGCGGGAATCATTGGCCGTGGCCAGGGCGGCGGCCTCATCGGCCACCCGGATCACCGTCGCCACCGGGCCGAACAGCTCCTGTTCATAGGCGACCATCCCCGGCCGCACCTGATCAAGGATCGTCGGCGGATAAAAGGCCCCCGGCCCGGCGACAGGCTCCCCACCGATCACCCGCACCGCGCCGGCCGCGATACTGGCCTGTACCTGCGCGTGCAGCTCGTCCCGCAGATCGGCACGCGCCATGGGCGCCAGCCCCGTCTGCGCATCGCGGGGATCCCCTACGCACAGCCTGCCCGCGGCGGTGGCGAAGCGGGCGACAAAGTCCTCGGCGATGGCCTCCACCACGATAAAGCGCTTGGCCGCGATACAGCTCTGCCCACAGTTCAGGAAGCGTGAGGCCACGGCCTGCGGCACCGCGAGATCCAGGTCGGCGTCTTCCAGCACCACAAAGGCGTCCGAGCCCCCCAGCTCCAGCAGGCTCTTTTTGAGATGCTGGCCCGCCGCCGCAGCCACCGCCCGCCCGGCGGGCTCACTGCCGGTGAGCGTGACCGCCTGTACCCGCGGGTCGGCGATCACCTCGGCGACCTCGCGGGCGTCGATCAGCAGGGTACGAAACACGCCCTCGGGAAAACCGGCCTCACGCAGCAGACGCTCGATGGCCAACGCACACTGCGGCACATTGGAGGCGTGTTTGAGCAGGCCGGTATTGCCCGCCACCAGGGTCGGGGCGATGAAGCGAAACACCTGCCACAGGGGGAAATTCCACGGCATCACCGCCAGCACCGTGCCCAGCGGCTGATAGGCCACCAGGCTCCTGCCGGCGTCCGTCTCGACCAGCTCATCGGCGAGAAATCGACCGGCCTGCCGGGCGTAGTACTCACAGCCCTGGGCGCACTTTTCCACCTCGGCCCGCGCCTCAGGGACGAGCTTGCCCATCTCCAGGCTCACCAGTTGCGCGAGGGATTCCTGCTCGGCGCGCACCACCTCGGCCAGCCGAGCCAGCAGGCGGCAGCGTTGTTCCAGGGTGGTGGCGGCCCAGCCCGGCGTGGCGGCACTGACCTGCGCCAGCGCCACCTCCCGCTGTGCGGGGGTCCAGGCGGCAAAATGTTCGACAAGCTCACCGCTCGCCGGATTGATGGTCTGATATGCCATGACACCCCCGGACTGTGTACGCCGCACAGCCACCCGTAAAATTTCCTGTTCGGCCATCCGTCGCGCTATCCGGCTGCGCGATGCGCAAAAAAAAAAACCGCAGCAGTCTAACGTGTATAGACCCATCACCATTATATCGCCGATGGCATAGGCCAGGCGACACCCGCGTTTACCATACCCGCTTGACCCCCTCCCTGCCACACCGCAAAATCGCCCTTCGATTCCGACACCCGCCTCGTCGCTGGCCACTTTTGAGTCACTTCAGGGCCACATTTCAGGACCACATCAGGAGAACCCCACAGACCATGCGCAGACTGTCTATTTGCCTTATCGGTGGCACCGGTTTTGTGGGCCGCCACCTCGCCGCCCATCTGGTCAAGGCCGGCCACTCGGTACGGGTACTGACCCGTCGCCGGGAGGCGCATCGGGAGCTGCTGGTATTGCCGGGGCTGAGCCTGGTGGAATGCAATCCCTATGACGCCGCCGCCCTCGGCGCGCAGCTGCAGGGCATGGACGCGGTGGTCAACCTGGTGGGGATCCTCAACGAACGCCGGCGGGGGGATTTTGGGCGCGCCCACGTCGAGCTGGTCCGACAGATCGTCGATGCCTGCCGCAGCGCCGGGATGGGCCGCCTGCTGCACATGAGCGCCCTCAAGGCCGACGCCAAAAACGGACCCAGTCGCTACCTGCGCAGCAAGGGCGAGGGCGAGGAAATCGCCCTGGGCGCGACGGACCTGCGGGTCACCGTGTTCCGGCCCTCGGTGATCTTTGGTCCCGACGACCAGTTTCTCAACCGCTTCGCCCGCCTGCTGGCGCTCAGCCCCGGCCTGTTTCCGCTGGCCTGCGCCAAGGCCCGTTTCGCCCCGGTGTACGTGGAAGACGTGGCCGAGGCCTTTGTGCACGCCCTCAGCAACCCGGCCACCATCGGCCAGGCCTACAACCTGTGCGGACCCACGCCCTACACCCTGTACGAACTGGTCACCTACGTCGGCACATTGACCGGCCACCGGCGGCGCATCATCGGTCTGGGTGACCGGCTTTCGTGGTGGATGGGACTGGTGATGGAACAGCTGCCGGGCAGGCCCTTTTCGCGGGACAACTTTTTATCCACCCGCGTCAACAGCCTGTGCAAATCGGCCTTTCCGGCGGTGTTCGGCATCCAGCCCGCGTCCATCGAGGCCGTTGCGCCCCGCTACCTGGGCAATCGAGACCTGAACCGGCGCTTTAGTGATCTGCGCCGCTCTGCCCGGCGGGACTGATCGCCGTCCCGGGCGCACACTATCGACCCGCCAGCAGGCTCGCTTGCTCCTGGGCAGGCCGCCCACTCAGTTCACGACAGGCCCGATAAAAGGCCTCCATATCCCCGCCCTGCTCCGCCAGCAGGCGCTGAAAGACGGGCACATGGTCGCGATAGGTGGTCACCGCAGCCAATTGCGCATTATTCAGCCCCTGCGCAAACCAGGCATCGTAACCGTCATAACCGCCCCATTCCTCTCTGAGCCGCCGATAGTCCCGGCGCAGCCCGGCCTGAATCGCCGCCTTGCGCGCCAGGGCCTCTGCTTCATCCAGCCCCTGGGCGTACAGCCCTCGGAGCCGGTCCCGCGCCCCGGTCACCAGCGCCACAAAGGCATCCTGGCGCTGCCGGAACTGCTGGTCGGCCTCCCGCTGCGCATCGTCACCGTGGACGGCCAGCCAGCGCCGCACGCCCTCCAGCTCGACCGCCGTCGCAAAGCCCTCGTTGAAGGCCGTGTCACCCTGCAGGTACAGCTGCTGGTGGGCCAGCTCGTGAAAGATGAGCCCGGCGATCCGCGCCGGCGGGCGCTGGATGACGGTGTTGAGCAGGGGGTCATCAAACCACCCTAGGGTAGAATAGGCGGCGACACCGGCGACGTAGGTCTCCAGCCCCTCGCGGCCCAACTGCGCGGCAAACGCCTCGGCGGCCGGTTTCGAGAAATAGCCGCGATAGCCCACGCAGCCCGCAAACGGAAAACACCAGCGTTGCAGGGTCATCTCCAGGGGCGGGGCCGCAAACACATTCCACACCACAAAGGGGCGTTGCAGGTCCGCATAACTGCGATAACTGGGGTTATCGGGCAGCGCCAGTTCGCGGCTGGCAAACGCGCGGATGGCCAGCACCGTCTGCAGCTTTTCGCGCAGCGCGGCCGGGGTCTCGGGGGCGGCGATCAACTCGGCGATGGGCTGACGCCGCTCCCACACCGCCCACTGACCACCGATGGACTGGCCGTAATAACCCAGGCTGGCGCAACCGCCCGCGAACAGCAGCATCAATAACAGCAGCCAGCGCCAGCCCGCCGCCTTGGGCAGCGCGCGCCATATAAACAAGCGTCCCATCCGGGTAACATACCGGCATGGAGATCTATTTGGTAGGCGGCGCGGTGCGTGACAGATTATTGGACCTTGAGCCCAAGGAGCGCGACTGGGTGGTGGTGGGGGCCACGCCCGAGCAACTGGAGGCGCAGGGCTACCGACAGGTGGGCAAGGATTTCCCGGTGTTCCTGCACCCCGAGACTCACGAGGAATATGCCCTGGCCCGCACCGAGCGCAAGACCGCCCCGGGCTATCACGGCTTTGCGGTGCATGCGGCGCCGGACGTGACCCTGGAAGAGGATCTGCTGCGCCGCGATCTGACCATCAACGCCATCGCGCAAGATGCCGACGGACAGTTCATCGACCCCTTCCACGGCCAGCAGGATCTGGCCGACAAAGTGCTGCGCCACGTCTCCCGGGCCTTCAGTGAAGACCCGGTGCGCATCCTGCGGGTGGCGCGCTTTGCGGCCCGCTTTGCCCACCTCGGTTTTCGCGTCACCAGCGAGACGCTGCGGCTGATGCAGGAGATGGTCGATGCCGGCGAGGTGGATGCGCTGGTCGCCGAGCGGGTGTGGGCCGAGACCGAACGCGCCCTGGGCGAACAGACACCGACACGCTTTTTTGAGGTGCTGCGTGACTGCGGCGCGCTGGCCAAACTGTTCCCGGAAATCGACTGCCTGTTCGGTGTGCCGCAGCCGGAACAATATCACCCGGAGATCGACACTGGCATCCACACCATGATGGTGCTGCAACAGGCCGCGCGCCTGTCCCCCGAACCCATGGTGCGTTTCGCCGCCCTGGTGCATGACCTGGGCAAGGGCATCACGCCCCAGGATCAGTGGCCCAAACACATCGCCCACGAGGAACGTGGCGTACCCCTGGTGGAGGCCCTGTGTGAACGCCTGCGGACGCCCAAAACCTATCGGGAATTAGCGGTTGCCGTGACCCGTTATCACCTGCATTATCATCGGGCCGCGGAATTAAAACCCACCACCCTGCTGAAAATGCTCAATGCCCTCGACGCCTTTCGCCGTCCCGCGCGCTTCGAGCAATTCATCGCCGCCTGCGAGGCCGACTCGCGCGGCCGCACCGGCTATGAAGATGCGCACTTCGAGCAGCCGGACATCCTGCGTCGCGCCCGCGATGCCGCCGCCGCGATCAACGCCCAGGATCTCGTTAGGCAAGGACTCACCGGCAGCGCCATCGGCCAGCAGCTCGACCGATTGCGCGCCGAGGCAATCCAGATGGCCATCACTTTGACCACCAATCACTAACGTAAAATAGCCCGCTTGCCGTTCCCCCGCCGGGGGTTTAACGAACCCGCAGGGAAAAGGTCACCGGGCCGTCGTTGATAAGTTCCACCTGCATGTCGACGCCAAACTGGCCGCTGGCGACATGGGGATACTGCTGCTGCGCCCGTGAGAGTAGATATTCAAACAGCTGTCGGCCTTTTTCCGGCGTTGCCGCCGAGCTGAAACCGGGGCGTGCGCCCTTGTCGGTATCCGCGGCCAGGGTGAACTGTGGCACCAGCAACAAACCACCCTGCACCTGCTGCAGGCTGAGATTCATTTTGCCGTCCGCGTCGGCGAACACCCGGTAGCTCAGCAGACGTTCCAGCAACCGGTCGGCCTGGACCTCGGTGTCGTCACGCTCGATGCCCACCAACACCATCAGCCCCTGTTCGATGCAACCGAGCACTTTACCCTCGACGGTGACACTGGCTCGGGTGACTCGTTGTAATAGACCGATCATGGATGCTTGCTAATTATTGTTATGAGAATTGTTATGAGAATTGTTATGAGAATTTTTGTGACAATTGCTAGAAAAATTCCGAGGCCGATTATGAGAGGCGCCGCACAAAATCGTCGGTGGCGCGCACCAGGGCATCGACAATACCCGGCTCCAGGGCGGAGTGTCCGGCATCGGGAATGATCTGTAGCTCGGCCTCGGGCCAGGACTGGCACAAGTCCCACGCGCTCTGCATGGGACACACCACATCGTAGCGCCCCTGCACGACAATACCGGGAATGTCGATCAGGCGGCCTGCATCCCGCAATATCTGGTTAGGCTCGAGGAAGCTGTCATGGGTGAAATAATGGCATTCGATGCGCGCCAGACTGAGCGCGGTGTGGGGCTCACTGAAGTGGTCCACCACCTTGCGACTGGGATGCAGGGTAGAGGTCCGCCCCTCCCATTTCGACCAGGCCTTGGCGGCCGCCATGCGCTGTAATTCGTTGTCGCCGGTCAGGCGTCGATAATAGGCGGCCACCATGTCGTCACGTTCATCCTCGGGAATGGGCGTGAGGTATTCTGCCCAGTAGTCGGGAAAGATATGGCTGGCGCCTGACTGATAGAACCACTGGATCTCATGCGGGCGACACAGAAAGATTCCACGCAGGATCAGACCCAATACCCGTTGCGGATGGGTCTGCGCATACACCAGGCTTAGGGTCGATCCCCAGGAACCACCGAACAGTAGCCACTGCTTGATACCCAGTTGCTGGCGGATGGCCTCCATGTCCGCCACCAGATCGGGCGTGGTGTTTTTTTCCAGTGCCGCGTGCGGCGTGGACTGCCCACTACCGCGCTGGTCAAAAAGGATAATGCGGTATTTTTCGGGATCGAAAAAACTCCGATGATAGGGCGAGCAACCGGCCCCCGGTCCGCCGTGCACAAACAGCACCGGGATGCCGTTGGGCTCGCCGCTCTCCTCCACATACAGCTCATGCGGTGCGTCCACCGCAATCCGCTGCGTGACATAGGGCCTGATCCCCGGGTAGAGATCTCTCATAACGACGGCATCTGCCACCCGGGCGCATGCATCACAGGAATACTAATCAAAGTTAGAAGGATACAGCCGTGGACGACCTAATCCCGCACCAGCTCACCCTTGAAGCCCTTCGCCGCCAGCGCACCGGTCAGCACCAGACCCACCAGCAGGAGCACCGGCCCAACCCCGGTGCCCAGCAAAACGCCCGCCCAGGCCATGTCGAATACGCGCTCCAGGTACAACAGGCCGGAGTGCAACAGGGTGCCGACCAGAAATAGCAGACTGACCGCCTGCTTGAACATCAGCGGTGCGGCAATAAAACACAGCACAATACCCACCACGATATTGAGCAGGGCTTCGAGATTACCGTGAGCGTGCGGTCCGCCCTTGATGTAGTCGATCCCAAATTCGATGGCGCCCACCTTGTTCATGGCGAGAATCGCCTCGCTATTGGCGACGGCCAGCTGCTTGGGCGTCAGCTCATCCAGGGTTTCGGGATCGTCCGCGTAGCTACCCGCCCTGAACTGTTGCAGCTTACCGACCACCACCTGCTTCTCACCGTTGGCCACACCCCAGTCCTCGTATTTCAGTACCATGAGCGGGCCCAGGGCCGCCGTGGTCGCCAGAAACAGGAACCCAAATACGATATTCTTTTTACCTACCATAACCCACCCCCGAGTTGATTTAACGTCCGTCTGTTAGCCTATCGAATTACCCTATCATAGCACCGCCGTAATGGGTCAAGCCTAAGGTCTCTGTTCGGCCAGCACTGCCGCTATCTCCCTCACAGACTGAGGGCCTTTGCGCCGGTCTACCTAGGAGCCTGTCGGACTATGGAAGAATCTACTGCGCTGATGGGAAATCGGCCC